>VGSD01000629.1 GCA_016875155.1 Deltaproteobacteria bacterium
TCCATCCCTCTAACTTCTTTTCCCATGGCTTCGGCAATCCGGGCATAGAGATCAGGGCAGGCGTCGAGGTTGTACATCATGCAATGTGGCAAAAGGATGCTATTGGCAACCCCGTGAGGCACGCCGAATCTTGCACCAATGCAGTGGGCAAGGGCATGGACAAGCCCTAACTGCGCATTCGAAAAAGCCGCTCCCGCAAGGGTGGCGGCAATCAACATCTGGCCTCTTGCGACAATATCTTCTCCGTTTTGTACGGCTCTGGGCAGAAACTCCCTGATCAGCCTTATTCCATAGAAAGCCAGTCCATCCGTAATCGGTTCTCTCTGCATAGAGTGAATAGCCTCGATACAGTGACACAGGGCATCCATTCCCGTGGCAGCCGTGAGGCTTTTGGGCATACCGATGGTCATGCTCGGGTCGAGGATGGCGACATTCGGGATAAGGTAATTGTCCGCAAACAGGAGTTTGCGTTTCTGTTCGTGATCCTTGATCACTGCCGCATAAGTGACCTCACTTCCTGTTCCAGCCGTTGTCGGGATGACGATATGTGGGATGAGGGGGCTCCCGAGCATATTGAGGCCGGCATGATCCTCCAGCCTTCCTCCTTTGGTCAAACAGATCGCCATCCCCTTTGCGGTATCAATGGCGCTTCCCCCTCCAACGCTGACGAGGATATCTGCTCCAAGAGATCTTCCATATTCTGCTCCGGCGTTAATGATGTGAACGCCGGTGTCAGGGGTGACGTCCGAAAAGATGCCAAGGCATCTGGTCCCCAGGGCTTTATGCACGATGTTGACGAGGTCGGTTTTAACGAGATCCCGGTCCGTTACGATCAGAGCTTTCGTCCCTTTTAACTCGTCTACCTCCATTCCAACTTCCTTGGCCGTACGAGGCCCGAAAAGGATCTTGGTGGGAAGCCTGAAAACAAAATTGAGATCGACATCGTAGGACATAGTGCATCCTCCTCTCCTTCAATAGACTGTGTCGTAATTCCGTTCATGGTTCGAGAACCTCACCACGAACGGAATATGGCATCTTAAAGTTCAATCAGTTAGCCGTTCGTCCTGAGCGTATCGAAGGGCGAATGGCTAATTACGATACAGTCTCCTAAGAGAAGAAATTTTGTTCAGGGCTTGTTCACTCATCGAGGAATTTTGTCTCAATTCTGGTGGCACATTCAACAAGTTCCTGGGAGGCCTTGATATAGCGAACGATCGTTGGAAGGTCCCCTTTCAATTTGAGTTTTCCCTGCATCATCCCTTTCACCGGCTCTAATTCTTTCTTGATGACCTGTTTCCATCGAGCATAATCACTGGTGATGCAAAAAGGGGCTTTCTGGGCTTCTTCAGCAGTAACAATTTTTGCATCTCTGCAAACCCCCTGATGAAGATCGAGCCATATACCAGCATCCTCCTGAATGCCAATCTCCGGTTTCGCTGATATAATTAGGGCAACCACTCCGGCAGTCCAGGTTGCAGCTGCTTTCTTGTATCCCTCGCTGGAGTTAATCTGTTTTTTAAATTCTTCAACCCACTCTGCGCTCGGAAATGATAAGGTCATCACATCCCTCCTTTTCTCTCTTATTTATTCATATTGTTCCATGTAACTTTTCTGCCAGGTCTTGAAGTCCTGCCTTCATTAATACTTCTTTTTTAGGTTTACCGCTTTCGTCCAATCCCCTGATCTCATAGTATTCTCGGAGCAATTTTTCGACATCCGGCACCGAACCAGCCGCAGCGCCTTCTTTCAATGGAGTGAGGATTCTTTTAGGGAGCCTGTCATCTTTTCCTGTCACTCCCATCATATTTCCGAGACCTCTCTTTAAAAGCCATGTCCTTTCTCCACATGCAAGAAGATCTTTCAATGTAAAATCGAATCCCGTCGCAACTCTTACCATTTCTGCTAAATCGTTTGCCGAAAGAGTCCATGTCACGTATACACAGATCAAGAGAGAGTTGCAAGGGATGCCAAGGTCTTCGCAAAGCTTGACCATCTCAGCTTTCCCTTCGCTT
>VGSD01000630.1 GCA_016875155.1 Deltaproteobacteria bacterium
TATGTTGAGAAACCTGAAATGGCGTTTGATCGTCTATGCGGCAGTATCCCTTTTTGCTGTCCTGCTTTTTCTGCCAACATTGACTCCCGAGCTGCCGACCTTGTTTTATAAAATCATTCCCACGGAAAAGGTCCACCTTGGGCTTGACCTACAGGGTGGAATGCACCTCATCCTGGAGGTGGAGGCGGAGAAGGCAGTCGAGAGCTATGTGGAAAGGATTAAAAATAATCTGAGGGATGACCTTCGGGATAAGGCCATCCCCGTCGGAAAATTGGAGAGGGAGAAGAGCAATCAGATTGTTCTCGAGGTTTCAGGCGACAAGGCTAACTGGGAGAAACTCCTGAGCCAGCGTTATAGCATCATGCAGGAACTTTCCACCACTTCTCTGGATAAAGGGATCTGGAAGGTTGTTCTTGTTCTGGACAGCCGTCAGGCCGAACAGGTCAGAAAAAGCGCCGTTGATCAGGCACTCGAGACCATCAGGAACCGGATCGATCAATTCGGTGTGGCAGAGCCTGAGATCACCCTTCAGGGAACAGACCGGATTCTGATCCAACTCCCAGGAATCAAAGATCCCCAGAGGGCGATCGAACTCATCGGAAGGACTGCTTTATTGGAATTCAAACTGGTGGATGAAGATGGCAATCTTGAAGAGGCATTGAAAGGGAATCCACCAGAAGGGAGCATCATCCTCTATCAGAGGTTTGTCGATCCGAAGACAGGAGGGGTGAAGAAGAATCCCTTCCTTTTAAAAGAGAAGACATTGATGACTGGAGAGGTGTTAAAGGATGCCCGGGTTACCCTCGACACCCAGTTCAATGAACCCTATGTGGCGCTCGAATTTGATGATATCGGAGCCAAACTCTTTGAGCAAATCACCGGAGCCAATGTGAAGCGGAGATTGGCCATCATTCTAGATGACAATGTCTATTCCGCTCCAGTCATTCAGGAGAAGATCGCAGGAGGAAGGGCGCAGATCACTGGCCGATTTGATATGAAAGAAGCAGGCGACCTGGCCATCGTGCTCAGGGCAGGCGCCTTGCCCGCACCCGTGAAGATCCTCGAACAGAGAAGCGTAGGACCGTCGCTTGGGCAGGACTCCATCCGAAAAGGGATCATTGCTACACTGATCAGCGCTGCTCTCGTTGCGCTGTTCATGATTTTCTATTACCGTGTCTCAGGTGTGATTGCTGATGTCGCTCTCATCCTCAATATCATCTTGGTGATGGGGGCGCTTGCAATTTTTCGGGCCACGCTCACCCTTCCTGGCATTGCAGGCCTTGTCCTTTCGATTGGAATGGCAGTGGATGCTAATGTTCTCATCCATGAAAGGATCAAGGAGGAGTTGAGATGGGGGAAGACGATTAGGGCCGCCATTGACGAGGGTTATCGGCGGGCCTTTGTCACCATTTTGGATTCGAATGTTACCACATTAATTGCTGCCCTTTTTCTTTATCAGTTTGGGACAGGTCCAGTGAGGGGGTTTGCCGTCACTTTGTGTATCGGTCTTTTATCCAATATCTTTACAGCTGTTTATGTGACCCGATGGATCTTTGATTTTCTCACCCTGAAGGTGAATGTCAAGCGGTTGAGCATTTAAGTGAGTGAATGCTATGGAGTTAATCAGACCAGGGACGAAATTTGACTTTATCGGAAAGAAGAAGATTACGGTCTGGATTTCAGGGATCGCTATTCTCTTGAGCCTTGGATCCATCTTCCTTCACAATGGCCTGAGGTACGGGGTTGATTTTGCAGGAGGCATCCTGCTCCAGATCAGATTTGCTCAGAATGTGGATATCTCCGAAGTTCGCAATGCCATGGAGGCGATAGGATCAAAAGATGCCATGGTTCAGAAATTCGGAGGAGAGAATGAGTTTCTAATCCGGATTGAAAAAGGCGAGGATGATCTCGAGAAAATTTCAAAAGAGATTCAAGCGGATCTTCAGCAGCGATTTCAGGGTAAAAACCTGGAAATCCGGCGAGTGGAAGTTGTTGGCCCAAAAGTGGG
>VGSD01000631.1 GCA_016875155.1 Deltaproteobacteria bacterium
CCGTCGAGATTAAGCGTTCCCGCAAAATGCAATTGGCTCTTAGCCACCTTCTTCCGAGAGGGATATTGCTCCTCCAGGCGGCAAAAAGAATTGAGAGATTCATACCAATTGTTGCCGTTGTTGTTGAGAAGCTCGGCCAAAAGGATATCCGCCGCATGGCGGACTTCATTCAGCATTTCGCCCCTGAAGTAGGATGGTTACTTGTAGACGAATATGGAGAAGGAGCTTTTAAAGATCCCGATAAGGGTGAATATGAAGGCTTGCCACAATTGAACCGCCGGCCGCTGATGTCCCATGGTCCTTTTGAATCAGAGCCTCCTGTTTCATATTACCCGAAACAACTCTCCTTCAGCGATTTAGATCAATGCCTGCTTAAGGTATTTTTGCTTGGTCGTCCTGGGGTCCCTGCAGATTATTGGGGTGGTCCTCAGGGAATGGTAGAGAATGCTTTCCAGCTCTCGAAATTAGCTGATGTGTCCCCTCCCGTTGCTAACTCATGGGTTAATGCGATGGAATCGAGCGGCTATTTGAGGAGAATCGGAAGGAAGAGGCTGATTCCTTTGAGGCCTAATGCTCTCATCGAGGAATGGAGGGGCCAATACAGGTTTGGCGACAACCGTGTTCTGCCGTATCGGTCAGTTTATCCTGTTTCTGAGGCTGATCAATACGTTGACGATCTTCTGAAGAAATTGAAATCCATCGACAAAAGCGTATCCCTGGCGATTTCAGGGCATCAAGCCTGTCGATTATTGGGGATCAAACACTCCTCCGCAAGATCAATTCACATCTATTTTTGGGGGAACGGCGCCACCGTCGCAAATTCCCTGGGTTTGGTGCCGGCAGAATCACCCGGTGAAGCAAATCTATTCTTAGTCGAGCCCAAATATCCCAGATCCGTATTCGGGGGAAGAGTGATGAAGGGAGGCATACCCGTCTGCGATATATTACAGTGCTATCTTGACCTTTATAATCTCCCGGACCGTGGACGAGAACAAGCAGACTTTGTTTTCGAAACCATCCTTACCAAAATGTTCGAGAAGAGGTAGGTTTGATTGAATCCATGAAGGCAGATGAGACACGGTTCCTTTACAAAGTTCTCTCGGCAATTCGCCCGAATCTTGAAGACTTCGTTTTGGTAGGCGGGTTTGCTTCTTTCCTCTACCAGTTCCACGAGCGGGCAAAACCCATCGGGGTTTCTCCCCTGCTCACTTATGACATTGACTTGGCATCGAGAGGGAAGGTGTCGGTTCGTGGTGGGAAAACGGTACATGAATCGTTGTCGGAGATAGGGCTAATAGAAGAGTTTACGGGAAGCTGTACTCCTCCCTTGGTTAAATATTTTCCGAAAGATAAAACACCCCCGATGTACGTTGAATTCCTAACGCCGTTGCGTGGATCGGAAGACAAACGAGGGATCTCCGACGTCACTCAGAAAATTCAACCTGGTCTATCCGCTCAAAAACTCAGGTTTCTGGATTTGCTTTTGAAAAACCCGTGGACCATCAGTACTTCTTCTGTTCCAGGCCTGGGAAAACACCCTAACCTGGTCGTGAAAATCCCCCATCCCACCATGTTCATCATGCAAAAGATCCTGATCTCCGGGAGGAGAACTGATAAGAGTCGGGTGAAGGACTTTGCTTATATCTATCAAATCCTCGGCTTCTTTATGGGTGATTGGGAGATACTGGCAAGAGAGTTCAAAGTGCTTATCGATAATCCGGAGTGGAGGCGGTGGTATAGAAAATTCATCAGAATGTCAATACAGCTTTTCGATACGCCGGAAAGAGATGGGCCAATCGAAGCTTCGCGAATTATTCCGCAGGCCACACCAGAAATGATATCAGCAGCGGTCAAAAGATTCATGAGTGTTTGCCCGAAAATCTAAATTCATCGGACCATGTGGGTCGGTTTTACGGTCGTCCTGCAGGTGAACTTCGATCACAAAAAAGGGATTAGCTTTTGTATTGCTAACCCCTTGATTTCATATGGTGCCGG
>VGSD01000632.1 GCA_016875155.1 Deltaproteobacteria bacterium
AACGGAGGGAGACTAAACCTTTATGCCCGGAGAAAAAATTGATTACACAGATGGAAAACTGCATGTCCCTGATCACCCTATTATTCCCTTCATTGAAGGAGATGGGGTAGGACCGGATATCTGGAGGGCTTCGGTTCGCGTCTTCGATGCGACTGTGGAGAAGTGTTACGGAGGAAAGAGAAAGGTCCACTGGCTGGAGATCTATGCCGGAGAAAAGGCTTTTCAATTGAAAGGGGAATGGGCTCCGGAGGAAACAATTGAGGCCATCCGGGAATATAAAATCGGCATCAAAGGTCCCCTGACCACTCCGGTGGGCGGAGAGTTCCGGAGCATCAATGTGATGCTCCGGCAAAAGCTCGACCTCTACTCCTGCATCCGGCCTGTAAAATATATTCCGGGGACACCCAGCCCGATGAAACATCCTGAGAAGGTTGATATGGTGGTTTTTCGCGAGAACACCGAAGACGTCTATGCCGGAATTGAGTGGAGAGAAGGATCGAAAGAAGCCCTGCGGTTAAGAGAGTTTATTGAGAATGAGCTAGGAAAGGCGATCCGTAAAGATTCTGGAATCGGGATCAAACCTATCAGCAAATTCGGAACGAAGCGGCATGTCCGAAGGGCCGTTCGTTATGCCCTCTCCCACGATCGGAAAAGCGTGACCCTCGTTCATAAGGGCAATATCATGAAGTTTACAGAAGCGGCTTTCAGGGACTGGGGGTATGAGCTGGCCAAAGAGGAATTCGGAGACCGGATCATTTTAGAAAGTGAGTCAGGAGAAAAGGATGTTCCGGAAGGGAAGATCGTTCTTAAAGACCGGATTGCAGACGCCATGTTCCAACAGATCCTCTTGCGGCCTGACGAGTATGATGTCCTGGCCACGCCTAATCTCAATGGAGATTATATGTCCGATGCTCTTGCCGCACAGGTTGGAGGTTTGGGCATGGCGCCCGGAGCAAATATCGGGGATGAGGCTGCGGTCTTTGAAGCGACCCATGGAAGCGCGCCTAAATATGCGGGTCAGGATGTGATCAACCCTTCCTCGGTCATCCTCTCCGGCGTGATGATGTTCGATTATTTAGGGTGGAAGGAGGCAGGGGAGGCTATTACAAGAGCCCTGGAGAAGACCATCTCCCAGAAGATTGTCACCTATGATCTGGCCCGTCAGATGAAAAAAGCCAAAAAAGTGAGGTGTTCTGAGTTCGCGACAACCTTGATCGAAAATCTTTGACAACGTTGTCGGTTTCAGTTAATAGATAGACATGAAATCGCTTATTAGGACGGTGATCCATTACCAACCGGTTTGGAAGCCGAAGGAAAAACTTCCGCACGCTTCACTTCAGAGGAAATCATGGCAGAACCAAAGAAATTGAAGGAACCACCCAGAATCGATATCTTTAAAGCCTGGTGCAAGGCATGCGGAATCTGTATTGCCTTCTGTCCGACGGGGGTCCTGGCCAAAGATGAGACAGGCTACACCTATGTGAAGGATATTGAGAAATGCATTAACTGCGGATGGTGTGAGGTCCGGTGCCCTGATTTCGCCATTACCGTCGAAACAAAAGCCAAGGAGAAGAAGAGAACAGAGGTCAAAGGTGAAGAGACAGAACCAAAGGGAGAAGAAGAAATCTCACCGGAAAGAATTGTTGCTCCAGGGCAATGAGGCGGTCGCAGAGGGAGCCCTTCGCGCAGGTTGCCGTTTTTTTGGGGGTTATCCCATCACACCTGCAACGGAAATCTCCGAAGTCTTATCCGTTCGATTGCCCCAGGTGGGTGGAACCTTCATCCAGATGGAGGATGAGATTGCCAGCCTTGGTGCGGTCATCGGCGCCTCGCTGGCAGGCGTGAAGTCCATGACGGCCACGAGCGGCCCCGGGTTTTCGCTCATGCAGGAGAACCTGGGCTTAGCCATTATTGCCGAAGTCCCCTGCGTGATCGTCAATGTGATGCGGGGAGGCCCCAGCACAGGACTTCCTACCTTTCCGGCACAGGGCG
>VGSD01000633.1 GCA_016875155.1 Deltaproteobacteria bacterium
GATTGCGACACAGTCTCTTCTATGTTGAAAGTCAAGTCCCCTTCGACATAGGAGGAGCGATACAATAAGAACATGCTTTTGAGGACAGCACCAATCTTTAAAACCAACCTTCTATTAGCAGACATACCCTGGTGGATAGCTGCAGTATCTTTTCATATTTTAAAGGTGTGGGCTCGGAGTCTAAAGAATAGCAGACGTCATCTCAGGATGAGCTGCAAGAGACTGACATCCGATGCCCACGAGAGCGATTTATCAGATAGGCTCTTGTCCTGTCGTTTTTGGTTATTCAATAACACCCGTAACGTATTCTGCCTGGTTTTTCAGGACGTACCGAATCCGGTTGAGCAGCTTCCTTGCAATTTTGATGATCGCTTTGGTCTTCCGCATCCTTTTACAATACTCGTTAAATGCCTCCATCATTGCCGGGTCCTTGCGGACAGCAATCCAGGAGGCTTCGATCAGCAACCATCTCAGGTAGGAATGATGCCGATCGGTAACCCCTCCCACGTGTTCTTTGTCGCCACTGCCGTGAGTGTCCGGGATCAATCCAACGTAGCTACACAATTTATCAATCGAGCGAAAACGGGTGATCTCATACAATTCTACCAACAGGATCATGGCCGCCAGGGTGCTGATCCCGGGAATCGTTTTGAGCAGGCAAATCCATGAGCGGTACTCGTCCGTACGGGCCAGGGCCAGGATTGCACGGTTCAGCTTCGCGATGATCTGGCGAAGATGGCAGAGCTCTTCCAAATGGATCTTAAGAGCGATGTCCCCGCTGGTTCGCTCCATCCGAATCTCCTCGATCCACCGGATAAAACGGCGCGACCAGTGCCCCATCTCCTTCTGCTCTGGAATTTCCACTCCATAAAAAAGAAGCATCGATTTGATCTGGTTTTTGCACCGCGCTTGTTTCCGACCCATGCCCAGCCGAGCGCGAATCAAACTGCGATCTTCCAACTTCCACCGCGGAGGGGTATAGATTCCCTTGATATCTCCACTCCGAAGCCCCCGGGCCAATTTACGGCAATCGACTCGATCCCGTTTGTTCCTTCGCTCCTTATCTTGGGTCGGTATATCCGCTGGGTTAGCCACGATATTCTGGATGCCTTTTTCTCTCAACTGGTCATGGATCCAAAACCCGCAATACCCCGCTTCGTAGACCGAATGGTACTGAGCCCCCGGAAAGTGATGTTGGAGGTACTGAACCAGTGCCTCTGGTTTAGGCGTTTGGCTGAAGGTCTTGTACTCACCCTGTTGACTAAAAACACTGACGCTCCAGCTTTTTTTGTGCACATCCAGCCCGATGTAAATAGCTTGACCCGAGAAATTAAGTTTGCTACGCTTATTCATGGCAAGTCTCCTTTCTTCCGGTTGGATTTTGTTGGGCAACAAAATTATAGCCGAAAATCTGGGACTTGCCTTCGTTTTTTTTGACCCTCTTTGAAAGGAGGGTGCCTGTTCGAGAGTTATCCAAAAGGGGGTAGAGAGCGGAGAGATTTTAGCCCAGCGCCCCCATGTGGGGCTGGGCGGGCCTGAAGGGCAAAATCTCGCAGCGATCATAGCACCCTGTGGATAACTCTTCGGCAACGGTTTTATCGGCGTACCCCTTTCAATCATAAGGTCTTAAGGGGAAGCGGGCGTTAGATTGGGGGATGAGGGGAATTAACGAAACAGGTTGAACTTGATGATCCAGTAAAGGGCGGCCAAACCATCTTTCCAGTTGATCTTTTTCCCTTCCGAATAGTCCCGTCCCCAGTAGGAGATAGGAACCTCATAGACGCGACATCTCATCTTGGCGACCTTAGCCGTCACTTCCGGTTCAAACCCGAAGCGATTGCTTTCAACCTGAATTCCTTTCAGAACTTCTGAGCGAAACGCCTTATACCCTGTTTCCATATCCGACAAATTCAGGTCCGTAAGCATATTGGACAATGTGGTGATCACCCTATTTCCAACAGAATGCCAGAAATAGAGCAC
>VGSD01000634.1 GCA_016875155.1 Deltaproteobacteria bacterium
TGAGAATCTCCCTGCTGTTCAATGGAAGCTTCAGAACATACGCCGAATGACGCCTGCCAAGCACCAGGAAGCAATACGAAAGCTGCGAGATTACCTTGGTGTATAGATAGGGTTTACCCGCAACTTTCCGCATTTCTCTTCTCTATCTCCCTATTATGTATTCATTGAACTACCATACTACTTTGTTTTTAAATTGTCCTGTGTCAAGGGCTGACCCCAACGCATGACCACTGGAGTCCCCCTCTCCTCTTGCGAAATTTTGGACCGACTCTCCATTGATGTGGTCAATAAAGCCATGGGCCTCAACATCCCTGACAACGTCGAATGCATCCTGTTTATGGAGATCGATGGAAACAAACAGGCAGTAAAAGAGAATATTGAGAAGATCAATCGCATCTCAAAGGAATGCAAAGGCCTGGGCAACCAATGGGATGACGATCCAGCTAAGCGTTTAAAAATGTGGGCAGGTCGCCAGGGTCTGGTCCCTTCCCTCTCGAAGGTGAGAAGAGGAGCGAAACTGATTCCCTTTGTGGAAGATTTTGGCGTCCCCATGTCCAAAATCCCGGAAACGATACGTGAGTTACAGAAGATTCGTGATAAATACGACTTCCCCATTCCCATCTTCGGCCATATTGGAGATGGAAATCTCCACGCCACTCTGATCATCGACGGCCGGAACAAGAAGGAATGGGAAAAAGTAAAACCGATTGCCCAGGAGTTTATTGACTTGACTTTAAAGTTTAAGGGAACGTTAACCGCGGAGCATGGAATCGGCGTGGCCAAAGCCTCTTTTATTCATAAAGAGTTAGGGCTGAGCCACGAGGTGATGAAGACGATCAAAAAAGCGCTCGACCCGAAGAATATACTCAATCCGGGGAAAATGGGGCTTGACGATTCCGTCAAAGATATTTTCGATCCATTCACGTATGAGGCTTTCATAGAAACCCCGGACCAGATCAAAAGCTTCGGTCAGGCCGTTGACAATGAAATCTTCGCCTGCATTAACTGCGGGTTCTGCCGGGCGGGTTGTACGGTTTTTTCCCGTACCGGTCTGGAATCGGAGAATGCCCGTGGTCGGGTCATTCAGGCTTACTATATGATGAAAGGCCTGTTAGAGCCTTCCAAGGAAGTGGCTGATAAATTTTACCTCTGCACAACCTGCCTCAATTGCAAGTCAACCTGCCCTGCGGGTGTGGTCGTCTCTGACATTGTGGAAGCAGGACGGAGGAAACTGGTCGAGGCCGGATTTCTTCCTGACATCCATAAGACCCTGATGGAGAATCTCAAAGCAACCGGAAACCCCTTCGGAGAACCCAGAGAGAAACGGACCGATGTCTATCCGTCAACCTTTCAACCCAAGAAGGGCCCAGTGGATACCCTCTTCTTCCCCGGCTGCGTGGCTTCCTATCAGGATATCAACCTTGTGCCCATTCTCATGAGCATTTTTGACAAAGCCGGAGTTTCTTATACTGCCCTTGGAAAGGATGAAAACTGCTGCGGTTATCTCTCCTACCTTGTAGGGACGGAAGAATTTAAGGAGGTGGGAAAGAAGAATGTTGAAGCCATCTCGAAGGTTCAGCCCAAGCAGATTGTCACCACCTGTGCAGGTTGCTATAAAACGTTAAAAGAGCTTTATCCCAAACACCTTTCCTTCAACACACCGGTGATTAATGCAATCGATTATCTTGATCAGTTGATCCAGGGAGGAAAATTAAAGCTCAAAGGCGTAGAAGCTACGAAGGTTGCATACCACGACCCCTGTGATCTGGGGCGCCATCTCAACATCTTCGAACCTCCAAGAGAGTTGATCAAAAAGATTCCAGGAGTCACATTGATTGAATTTAAGAATAATCGCTTGCTTGCCAAATGCTGCGGAGGTGGAGGAGGCATGAAAGCCTTCAACACCGAACTCTCGGGCGAGATCGCCTACCAACGCATGCTTGAAGCTCTCGAAGTGGGCGCGGAAATGGTTGTTT
>VGSD01000635.1 GCA_016875155.1 Deltaproteobacteria bacterium
GTTGTTGACTGTCCTTATGGAATTCAGAAGAAAGTGGAGTTGGGAAGGGCCCTTGCCTTAGAACCCCAATTGTTATTACTCGATGAGCCTGTTTCAGGCCTTACCGTGGAAGAGAAAGAGGAGTCGGCCTACCGGATCGGTGAAATCCGAGGCCGTTTTCATGCCACCATCCTCCTTGTGGAACATGACCTCCGAATTGCTTCCAGATTGGCTGACCGAATGGTGGCCTTAAACTACGGACAGAAAATTGCCGAGGGAAGTCCGGAGCAAGTCCAGAAAAACTCCGAAGTTATCCGGGCCTACTTGGGTGAAGGATGATTCCTCTTCTTAAAATAGCCAGTATAGAGACCCTCTACTTTGACCGAATTTACGCCCTTCAGGGCATTTCACTTGAAGTAAAGGAGAAGGAGATATTCACTGTCCTGGGCCCGAATGGGGCAGGCAAGACGACCCTTCTCAAGACTATTGCAGGGCTGCTCAAGGATCAGCCACGAAAGGGGACGATCGAGTTTTCAGGCCATAGGATTCATCGCCTACCACCTGAAAAGATCTCCTCCCTCGGAATCGTATATGTCCCTGAAGACCGGGGTCTCTTTCGAGAGCTGACCGTGGAGGAGAACCTCGATCTCGGATGTTGGGGAAGAAAAGATCAAGGAATACGAAACGATCTTCAATTTGTTTGCTCCCTTTTTCCCATCTTAGAGGAGAGGAAAGCCCAGCAGGCTGAGACCCTCTCCGGAGGGGAACAGCAGATGCTTGCCATCTCAAGGGCCATGCTTCGAAGACCCCGTCTCCTGATGCTCGATGAACCCTCACTCGGTTTGGCCCCTCTGGTGGCTCGAAGTGTTTACGATGCCTTGATTCAGATCAGCCAAACCGGAACTACAATCCTTTTAGTGGAACAGAATGCGAAACTGGCACTGAGGATCGCTCATTACGGTTATATCCTCGAAGGGGGGAGGATTGTCCTGGAGGGGACATCAAAAGATTTAGAGGAGAATGAGGATGTCAAGGAGCTCTACCTGGGGCTTGGGGGGGAGGCGATCTCCCCAAAGGGATGGCGTCTCTACAAGAAGAGGAGAACATGGTAAATCAACAGAAAATAGATAGCCTACCTAAGCTTTTCTTTAACCAAGCAGACCGTCTGAGAGACCGTGTTGCATTAAGGCACAAAAATTATGGGATATGGCATCGGATCTCTTGGAAAGAGTATGGTCAGAAGGTGAAAGAAGTGGCAGCAGGCCTTATCGCTTCGGGATTATCAAAGGGAGAGTATGTGGCCATCCTCGGTGACAATCGGCCTGAATGGCTCATCTGCCATATCGCTGTCATGACGGCAGGTGGAGCCACCTGTGGAATCTACCCCACCTCTGCCCCTGATCAAATCTTCTATGTTCTCAACCATTCCGAGGCGAAGATCCTGTTTGTAGAAAATGAAGAACAGGTCGATAAAGTCTTACAGATCCTTCCTCAACTCGATCTGAAGGAAGTGGTCGTCTGGGATCCGAAAGGCCTCTGGGGATTTTCACATCCACAGATCATCTTCTTCGACCAATTCCTCGAGAAAGCGAGGGCGCATCTTCAAGGCAATCCAGATTGTGTGAAAGAGAGGATGGCTACCATCGACCCTGAAGATACGGCGATGATCATCTATACCTCTGGAACAACAGGCCCTCCCAAAGGGGCGATGATCTCCCATCGAAACATTACGCTTCTCACCGAATCCTTTCTCGAGGCCAATCCCACCTATGAGACCGATGAGGTCCTCTCCTACCTCCCTCTGGCCCACATCTATGAGAATCTCATCTCTCTCTTCCAGGCGGTGCGGTCTGGCGGCACGGTCAATTTTGTAGAACATATCGATACCCTCGGCCAGAACCTGCGAGAGGTCTCCCCTACCATATTTGCCAGCGTGCCGAGAATCTGGGAGAAGTTTGCCTCCCTAATAGAGATCCGCATGTCCG
>VGSD01000636.1 GCA_016875155.1 Deltaproteobacteria bacterium
TCAAACCGATTTTCAAAACGCCAAAGGGTTATTCGGAGGAAAAAGTTATGAAAAAACTTCCTATTGCCGTCGTCATTTTCATTTTACTGGTGCTTATCAGTTCCCAAACCATTGCGCAAGAAACCAAGGAATCCGTGGCGTTGGCAGCAAAAGCAAAAACAGAGGGGAAAGCTGCCTTTTATGCCAATATGACCGCCGTGGAACCCATCATCGAGGATTTTACCAAGAGATACGGTGTGAAGGGAGAGTATACCAGGCTTTCCACTGCAAAATTTATTTCGACAGTTTTGACCGAGCATACCGCCGGAAAGCTTTCTGCGGATGTCCTCCAGGCACCGATCCCGGTCCTGGAAATGTTGGACGATAAGGGTGTTCTCGCTGTGTACACTTCACCCTCGGCCGCCGGGTATCCAAAATGGACAAATAAGGAGGGTAAGATACAGATCTTTGGTATCGAATATGTGGGTCTGATCTTCAACAAGGAACTGGTAAAGCCGACCGATGTCCCCAAAAAATACGAAGACCTGACAGACCCGAAATGGCGCGGCAAGATTGTGATGCCGGACCCTTCTTCCCATGCGACCACCATTTCCTGGCTCATCGGCATGAAAGAAACCGTCTTCAAATCCGAAGAGGTCTGGATGAAATTCGTTAAGGGTCTGGCTGCCAACAAACCGATGTTGGTAAGTTCTTTTGGCCCTACCCCGGCGCCAGTCGAGAGCGGAGAGAAACTGATCGCCATTTCCATGCCAAAATACATCATTACCAAAGCCCCTGCCCCTTTGGATTGGGCCAGGATCGATCCTCTCCTGGGCACTCCTCGGGGCATAGCCATCACCGCCGGCTCTCCTCGTCCCAATGCCGCCAGGCTCTTTGTTGATTATTGGCTCTCTAGGGAGGCCATGAAAATTATGGCGGAGAAGGTCGGTGAATACGTTCTGGCCCCCGGAATCTTTCCTCCCATCGCCGGGATGGACCAAGCCAAGGTACTTCCGGTCCGCGAACTGTCTGATGACGAAATCAAACATTGGGGCAGCACATTTAAAAAAATATTCGATATGCCATAAAGGCGTTTTTGCTTCTCTTATTTCACAAAGACCTCGTGAGGCCGGGTTGCCCCGGTCTCTGGTCTTTGGGTGCCTATCCTTATGGAAATAAGAATCAGGAACTTAAATAAAGATTTTTTTTCGGAAGGCAAGAGGATCACAGCCCTCGATCAGGTGAATCTCGATATCCCGGCTAACAGAATATTTACTCTCCTGGGGCCGAGCGGGTGCGGCAAGACCTCCCTGCTGAGATGCATCGTCGGTCTGGAGACTCCGGATAAAGGTGAAATCGTCATCGGAGATGAGATTGTTTTTTCACAGGAAAAGAACATCTATCTCCCGCCGGAAAAGAGAAGGTTGGGCATGGTGTTTCAAACCTATGCCATCTGGCCCCATATGAACGTGTTTGACAATGTGGCCTATCCTCTGCAGACCCGCAAACTGCCCAAAAAAGAGGTTTCGGATAAGGTAACAGAGACCCTGCGTTTCGTCCAGCTTGCGGGGTTCGAAAAACGTCCGGCTACAAAATTGAGCGGCGGACAGCAGCAGCGTGTGGCCTTGGCCAGGGCGCTGGTGGCCGAACCAAAGGTGATCCTCTTTGATGAACCCCTGAGTAATCTGGATGCCAAGCTCAGAGAAGAAACAAGGAAAGAGCTGAGAAGCTTCCTCTCCCGGCTTTCCATCACCGCCGTTTATGTTACTCATGACCAGATTGAGGCTCTTTCTCTATCGGACATGGTGGCGGTGATGAGAAACGGCCGCATCATCGAGATGGGAACCCCCTGGGATATCTACTTCAACTCAGACCAGCGGTTTGTGGCTGATTTTATCGGCCGGGCGAATATCATGGATGGGAAGATCAGATCTGTTGAAAAAGGGTGGGCCGTCATCGAATCTGCCATCGGCACAATCGTCTGT
>VGSD01000637.1 GCA_016875155.1 Deltaproteobacteria bacterium
TTGAAATTGGTGTAAGAAATCGAAAGGTTATATTAAGTAAAAGATTAACCTCTCTGGGCCTCTCGTTGAGAAGATGCGTCGGCTGATTAAATGAGGGATGGCAATCGGTTCGGAGCCACAGGGCGCCATCAAATCCCATACCCGTAGGGGAAATCGGCGTGGGATCCAATGTCCAGACTTCATAGCCCATGCATTTGGCCTCAAACGCGAGCATCCAGCCCAACTGGCCCCCGCCTAATATTCCGATAGTGCTTCCTGGAAAAATCATCCCTGGGTCATTTCCTTTCCAGTTTCTGTTCCAGAACGGATTCGGTCATACGGGTCATATAAGATTGGACCCTATCCGCAATCTCAGGGTGCTTGATCCGGAGGATTCGGGCAGTCAAAATCCCCGCATTTCTTGCCCCTGCCATCCCGATGGCCATTGTCGCCACCGGAACCCCGCCCGGCATCTGGACAATCGAAAGTAGAGAGTCGAGTCCCTTGAGCGCTTTCGATTCGATGGGCACACCGATCACTTGAAGGATGGTCTTGGTGGCCGTCATTCCGGGGAGGTGGGCCGCCCCTCCTGTACCAGCAATGATCACTCGATCCCCCGGCCTTTTGCGCTTTGAGCGTACTCGAATATCAGTTCCGGTGTCCAGTGGGCCGAGATGATTCACATCTCATGGGTAATTTTCATTTCATCGAGGACCTTTGCTGCCGAAAAAAAACAGGGAAACTACCCTTTACTGTCTTTTTCCTCCCACCCCGAACGGAAAAAATTCTAAACGCATAACCAATTTCTTCGCCCCGAATCCTTCGCCTCAGAATGACCCTGATCACTTCGGTGATAGAAAAATCAACCGGCCAAAAGATTTCCGAGAAGAGAGGATGCAGGGCATCGCCCCAACGCAGACAGTTTTGCGGACCGGCACCACATTGAGCCGTCTTTTTAAAGAATTGAACAACGGGTTTCCGATTACATCCACAACAGGACTAACAAGATCTGGGCTACGAGAACGGCAACACAGGAAAAAGGAATGCTTATCTTCATATACTCACCCAGTCTTATCTTATACCCGCGCTTTTCAAGCATTCCACAAGCCAGCACATTTGCGGTTGCCCCAACAGGCGTTATGTTGCCTCCGATACCGGTCCCGATGAGCATTCCAAAATATAACAAAAATGGATTAACGCCAATCGACTGTGCCAGATAGGTACAGGTGGGAATCATCAGTATGGTATACGGGACATTGTCAATAAAAGCCGACAATAGAACGGATAACCATGTGACGATGGTAAGAACAACGAGTGGGTGCGTTAATCCCATACCGGTCATCCACGTCGCAAAATCCTTGAGAAGGCCTACTTGATTGACGGACGCAATCACGATAAATATGCCGATTAAGAAAAAGATGGAAGCCCAATCGAACTCTTTAATGGCCTCTTTTTTATCTTTTACCAATATTAAAGATGCAAATCCCAGGGTCAACCCGACCAGACCCGGGTAATTACTTGTCGGGGGAGACGCTAACGCCACAATACTGAGGAAGAATATTATTAACGCTCCATGCGTCATCTTAACCGGTTCGGGTTTCATATCCACCGTATTGTTTAAGTTTCTAAATTGAAACAAAAGCGTCAGCAACGCTGCAACCACACCTACGACAGAAATGGTCCCCAGACCGATTTTCCCCTGAAACCAGTAGAAGTCAAAGAATTTCATCTGGGTGGCCATTGCTAAAATAAGTGCCGGTGGATCAGCCACCATGCTTACGGTAGTAACCACATTGGAAGAAATCGCCAGGGCGATCAAATAGAGGAAAAGCGATGCCCTTAATCTTGTTGCCATTTCGATTGCTAAAGGCGCCAGCATCAGGACAACAACTGGGTTGGCCATGAAACTGGAGAGAACCGCCGAAAGGGTGCACAGAAAAAGCAGGGCATACTTTTCCTTCTTGACTTTAGGAAGTATCC
>VGSD01000638.1 GCA_016875155.1 Deltaproteobacteria bacterium
GGTTATTAAATTATTGGGTCATTGAGTTAGACTTTTCTTTGTTGTTTGTTGTTCTGAGGATCAACGCCCATATCAAAACATAGAGAAGGGCGTTGGCAGGGATCTGGATGTTTCGCTCCACAAGGCTGTGAAACATCAGAGCCAGAATCCCGATCAACCCTCCCATCGCAATATATCTTTCCGGATCCCTATAGGAGAGGAATCGAAGTCCGGAGATTGCCCTGTAGAAGAGATAGATGAATAGGACCAGAAGAAGTCCTGCTCCTATTAATCCCACCTCCGAGGCAAGCTGTAATAAGTCGTTCTCCGCATGGGTCACTAAAGCCCGGATATGGAACGAACGATACATGGGAAAGACCTGCGTGAAGGTCCCAAGGCCAGAGCCAAAAAGGGGAAAGTCTTTAATGATCTGAGAGGTAATTAACCAGAATTTCCAACGATCTTCGAAGCTCTCCGAGGTGGTGAAGAAACGGCTGATCACGGCATCCAGTCCGATCCACGCGGCCCAGAGCAGAGCCAGACCCAGAATCAAGATCGTGGGCCGGGAGAGCTTTTTGCTCCCCTGTGGATTTCTGAAGAGGATGCTGATCAGGCTGAAGGAGAGAAGAAGGCTTCCAATCCCCATGCGCGAAGCCGAAAAGAGAAGGCTCAGGATCATCAGGACAATGCCAAAGGCGATGAGCAACGATTTCCCATCGAGGGAGGAGAGGCGGTTACGTAGACCCAGCAATTGACCCATCGCATGCGGTTCTCTGGAGAAGAGATATCCCATGCTCAAAGGGGTGACCATCAGAAGGTAGCCCGCAAAGGCATTCCGGTTGATAAAGGTTCCGGTCACGGAGGAGATGAGATGGTCCATCTTCAGATGGAGAATATGTTTGTGGCCGCTGAAGAATTCGAACATCCCATAGAGCGATTCGAAAACACCCACTCCGAAGATGACGAGGATCATCCATTGAGTGGTCCTCGTGTCAAGATATCTCCACCTCAATAGAAAGAGAAAAAGGCCGATGAGCGTGAGCCATTTAAGAAATTCGATCTGTGTCAAAAAGGGAACAAAACTCAACGTAGTCATTGGTAATTGGTCAGTGGTCAATAGTAACTGCTGACGCAAGAAAAAAGTTTGGGGGGAGACGATTTTCAGGATGTCCGGGGCAAGCGGAAGCATCTGGAAAAGGATGAGAAGGAGAAAGAGGGAGAGGAGGAGAAAAGGAATTGCAAATTTCAAATTGCAAATTTCAAATTGACGAGACAAAAAAGGCTTGCTTTTTTCAGATTGAGGAGGCGGACATTTTGAATCCCCTATCATCGGCATGAACAAGGACTGGATGGCCCAGAGGGAGAGGATTAGCAGGATGCCAAGCTCCATCAGGGAGAAGGCCCAGAGCTCCACGGAGCCAAAAGCGACGGGAGTGAAGATTAGGAGCAAAATGAGGATGAGTTTCATTAAATGATTGAGCATCGTTATCCGGTTATGACCAAAGCCATGCAATAGATTTGTCGCCATTCAAAGATTCGAGATTCCAAAATAAGTTCCGGGTGGATCATTTTTTCCTCAAAGAGAAATAGGTTCCGGGACATCCGGCCTTTTTCCGTTGAGGATGGCGCGGGGATATTCTGTCACCATCCTTATCGCTTCCTCTTTTCCGATTACCTTAGAGGCCGCTTTTACGGCGGTTGATAGGATAGGCGGCCTTCCATCGCCGGAATGGGCATCCGTGGCGATCAGGTGGACGAGGTTGGATTTGAGCAATCTCATTGCTCCCTGTCTCACCCTGGGTCCGAAGTCTCCGGTCAAGCTCATGGCCGTGACCTGACCGAGACATCCCATCTTGATCATCTCGCAATATCGGCCAGGCCTTGTCCCGATCTCGAGGTTTCGCTCCGGATGACTGATGACGGGGGTGATCCCCCTGGCCAATAATTGGAAAAGAATCCTCTCTGCCTGAAAAG
>VGSD01000639.1 GCA_016875155.1 Deltaproteobacteria bacterium
CAATTCGGCCGTGTATCCCCATCTGTGAAATAGATAGAATAGCAAGGGACCATATAAAGCAACAGGGCTATGGAGACTATTTCGGCCACGGATTAGGACATGGGATTGGCCTCGCCGTCCATGAAGACCCTGTGGTGAATGGTGAGAATAAAGGGCTGATACAGGAAGGAATGGTCTTTACCGTCGAACCAGGCATCTATATCCCCAATTGGGGAGGTGTTCGGATTGAGGATATGATCCTTGTCACCCCTCAGGGTGCCGAGGTGTTAACCTATCTCCCTCGAGAGCTCACGATTATTTAAGGCACCCTTGACCATTACTCAATAATTTTTTATATTGTTTCATCAGATTGACTATTTGACTAACGGACTTTGGACGAAGAGACTAACGCGCGGGCATAGCTCAGCTGGTAGAGCATCGGCTTCCCAAGCCGAGGGTCGCGGGTTCGATCCCCGTTGCCCGCTCCAGAGAAACCAAGAGGCTATGGCATCCATACCATAGCCTCTTTTTCATTTATGAACGAATAGGGAACCACCGACCCCTGGGAAACAACATCCATGAAACAACCTGAACAGATTACAAAAGAGGTCAAACAACGGTTTATTCCTACCTACTGGGTCATTGGACTTCTGATTTTTGCTAACACCATGATCTGCTATTTTGACCGGGTCAATTTCTCTGTCGCGGCCCCGACGATTATGAAGCTTTTCCACTGGGATATGGGCATCCTGGGGCTTGCCATGTCCATGTTCGGGGTCGGATATATTTTCACGCAGATTCCCGCAGGACTTCTTAGCGACCGATTCGGCGGAAGGAAAATCCTGGCAGCAGGGAGTATGGGGTGGTCCTTTTTTACGATATTGACGCCATGGGCTGCCACTCCACTCCTCATGTATCTGGTCAGGGGAATGCTGGGTCTGGCTGAGGGCTTAAATTTCCCGGGATCAACCAGTGTGCTCTCAAGGTGGGTGCCTCGGAAGGCAAGAGCCCGGATTCAGGGGCTGAACCTCTCGGGTGTTGCCGCTGGTCCATTGATTGCTACACCGCTCACCCTTTGGATTATGACCACGTTCGGCTTGAAAGCCATGTTCTGTTTCTATGGCATTCTGGGCTTCTTATGGACTGCTGTCTGGCTGCTCTATAGCACTGATAATCCTGCCGAGCACAAGGGCATGACCAGAGAAGATCTGAAAGAGATCGAAGAGGGTCAAGTCGCAGAGGCAACCGTCTCTGTGGGTGATGTTCCAATTCGCTCGAAAGGAGTATGGGGGCTTGCCACTGCCTATTTTTGTTTCACCTATACCTGGTGGTTGTTTCTCAACTGGCTGCCGACCTATCTTGTCCAGGTGCGTGGTTACACCACGATCAAAATGGGCTTCTTTGCATCCCTGCCTTGGCTGGCGGCATTGATCAGCACAAATGGAGCAGGCTGGCTATCGGATGCACTCGTGAAGAGAGGTTTTTCAATTGGCAGTGCAAGGCGAACCTTGATCTATGTCGGGGCACCGGCAATGGCTGTGTGTCTATGGTTTGTGACACAGGCGGGAAATGCCGAGGTCGCTGTTGGGCTCATCACCATTACCATCTCCCTGGCAGGGATGAACTTCCCGGCTTTCTGGAGTCTGCCCATGGACATGAACGTACAAAAGGCAGGGTTCATTACAGGGATGATGAATACAGGAAGCGCACTTGCCTCCACCGTAGCGCCGGGTGTCACCGGTTATGTGGCCATGTGGTTTGGCTGGACAGCCGCTCTCGGGCTCGGGTCGGTCCTTGCCTTGCTCTCCGCAATCATCATGTGCTTCACCTTGTCAAGACCCATATCAAACCAGCGCGGGGCATGAAAATACTTTTTATGATTGAATGAGTCGTTAACAACTTCTGTTCTCTGCAGTGTTCCTCGAGCCCCTATCAGCGTAATACTACGATATCTCA
>VGSD01000640.1 GCA_016875155.1 Deltaproteobacteria bacterium
CGGCTTTTGCGTCACTATTCTCCTTCTTAACCCCTCCACACCTCCCCTTAATGTAAGGGGAGGCTGGGTGGGGTTATCTCAGATATGGTCTGGGCTCTGATTTAGGGAGGTAAACCAGGATGTGCGGTATCTTTGGAATTTTTGATCATCTTGAGGCTTCAAACCATGCCTATTTAGGCCTCTATGCCCTTCAGCATCGCGGACAGGAGAGCACCGGAATTGTCTCATCCGATGGGAAACAGCTCCACCACTATCGGCAGATGGGATTGGTCTCTGAAGTTTTTACAAAAGACCTCCTGAAAAAACTATCCGGAAGAAATGCCATAGGCCACGTAAGGTATTCGACAACCGGTTCCAGCGAACTCAAAAACGCCCAGCCTTTTGTAGTGGACTATGCAAACGGAATGGTATCGATCGCCCATAATGGTAATCTGACCAATGCCCCTCTCATCAGGAGTGAACTGGAGTCAAGGGGTTCAATCTTTCAGTCCAATATGGATACAGAGGTCATCGTCCACCTGATTGCACGTTCAAAGGAAAAAACATTCCTGGATCGAACTATCCACGCCCTCCGTCAGGTCGAGGGTGCCTACTCCCTCCTCTTCCTCACGGACAACGAGATGGTGGCCGCAAGGGACCCAATGGGTTTCAGACCGTTGATTCTCGGCTCTCTGAAAGACTCGCCGGTGGTTGCATCGGAAACCTGCGCCTTGGATCTCATCGGCGCAAAATTTATCAGAGAGATCGAACCCGGAGAAGTCCTTCTCATCAATGATGCAGGAATTAAATCCTTTAAGCCCTTCCCTCACAAGCAGTTACGTCAATGTATTTTCGAATTCATCTATTTCGCCCGTCCGGACAGCTTCATCTTCAACCATAATGTTTATGAAATGAGGAAATCCTTTGGGGATCAGCTTTCCAGGGAATCGCCGGTCATGGCGGACATGACCGTCCCCATCCCTGATTCGGGATTCCCCGCTGCGCTGGGTTATGCCTCGCAATCGAACGTTCCCCTTGAACTCGGAATGATCCGGAACCACTACGTGGGGCGAACCTTTATCGAACCGGATCAGCGAATCCGCCATTTCGGCGTCAAAATCAAATTGAATCCGGTTAGGGAATTGTTGAAGGGAAAGAAGATCGTCATTGTGGATGACTCGATTGTGCGCGCCACAACCAGCCGGAAGATTGTCGGAATGTTTCGAAATGTCGGCGCCAGGGAGGTTCATGTCCGGATCAGCTCCCCGCCCATCACCGATCCCTGTTTTTTTGGCATTGACACGCCCAAGAAATCAGAATTAATCGCCTCCTCCCATAAGGTTAAGGAGATTCAGAAATTTATCCATGCCACCTCTTTGAATTACTTGAGCCTGGAGGGTTTGAAGAAGTGTGTCAGAGGAGAAGAGAAAAACTTCTGCTACGCCTGTTTCACCGGAGAATACCCCTATCCGTACCCCAAATAATAAAAGTCTGAAGGTAAGGGTAACGAGGCCCGTTTCGTTAAATTGAAAATGACGTTTATCGTTGTCGAAGCTCGTATCGATGCTCGTTTGTCGAAACTAGTGTATTGTTACAGGAAGGGTTTTACAATTACCTCCAGTTCTGTCATTCCTGCGAAAGCAGGAATCCAGATCTTAAACACTGGATTCCGGATCAAGTCCGGAATGACAATACTGTAAAGTCATTGCTGTAACACTACACTGGCAACTTGGATTTTATCGAGTTTCGAGCTTCGAATTTCGATACGAGCATCGCCACCCATAACCGTTTGACTATCAATCCAAACGGGCTTCGTCACCGTAACCTTAACCGATGGACCCTAAGATTAAAATTCCGGGGTGAGCAAGGGAATGATAATGAGGGTTTTATTTTAAGCGGGTGTGACCTGGGAAGCCTTGTTTTCTTCGTTGATATATGCTTTTACGGTTTCG
>VGSD01000641.1 GCA_016875155.1 Deltaproteobacteria bacterium
TACGAAGAAGCATAGATCGAGTGAACCAATCCCATCTCAAGCTTCACTTTTTGGGTCAGACGTGAAGTTTCCCCTCCCCCTAAAACCTGGGCAAAAACATCGAGGCCCGGGGTATCTTCATGGACCGAAGAAGTGATGGGAACAGCCATCTGAAGGTAGGTGTCTTTGAAGTTTCCAAAGGTGAGCTTGGACCGGACCTCCTTCTGCTCCGGCTCTCTTGCCCTTGCCGGAATACCCTCGGAGCCCCTTTTAAACCCACTCCAAACCTCTCGCACCTTCCCTTCCATCTCCTTTATGTCAAAATCTCCAGCCGCTACAAATAACATCTGGTCGGGTGTATACCATCGCCTGAAAAAGGATATCATCATATCCCTGGTCATTTCTTTGATTGTTTTCGCATACCCGATAATCGGCCTTCCATAGGGATGGCGATGGAAAGCAGTGGCCATCGTCTGTTTAAAGAGTTTTCTCGACGGGTCATCCTCTCCCATTCGAATTTCCTCAAGAATGACCTCCCGTTCCTTTTCGAATTCTGCAGGGTCAAATGTCGAGCGTTGAACCGAGTCGCTCAGGATGTCCAGGGCAATGTCAGCATAACGGCTGGCAATCGTAATATGAAAAACGGTTTGATCATAGGAAGTATAGGCATTGATCGATCCCCCCAGCGATTCGATCTCCTTTGCCATTTCTCCCACTTTCCTCTTCTCTGTTCCCTTAAAGATCATGTGCTCAATAAAATGCGAGATTCCCGCCTCTTCATCCCTTTCATCGGCGCTCCCCACCTTCACCCAGACCTGCATCGCAACCACTGGCACATTCCGGTTTTCCTGAAGGAGCACCTTCAGGCCATTCTCCATCGTAAATTGATGAAAACGGTCCTTTGATTCGGCTTGAGGGTTGACAAGGAAAACAAGGGATAGGGTGATGACGATCAAGACAAAGAATCTGATCTGCCTCATGGTCAATTACCTCCGATATGAGATATCTGATTACAGCGATTATGATCTGATTACACAGATTAGAAAGAATCGAATTAAAGAAAAATCTGTGGAATCGTTATTTTAAAATCTCTGTCATCAAAGTTCCCTTATAAAATTATAAATGAGCGGGTCTAAAAAACAAAGGGGGGCGAAAAGTTATTCTCTTCGCCCCCCTAAAGAACAAGCGTCCAGTTATATTAAATCGCCTTCCTTCCTTCTCTGAAGGCATTGAGGTTAAGTGTGTGGACTTTTTCGGGCAGATGCTCAAGAAGGTTCTTTTCCCAAACCTCTTCCTTAATATCAAAAAAATTGGAAAAGGCACCAAGGGTGACGATATTGACAGCCCTCGCGTCCCCGCATCGCACCGCAATGTCTAACCCATCGATAACGTGAGTATTCTTTTTAAAAAGCTTCCTAAAAGTTTTGACCACATCCGCAGGATATTTCATCGTTCCACGGGTCACTGCAGGAGGAAGGGTCTCCTGATCATTTAGAAGAACCTTCCCGTTCTTCTTCACCCAGTTGATGTAACGAAGCCCTTCAAGAAGCTCGAAGGAGATGAGAAAGTCCACATCTCCATATTTGATCAAGGGGGAGTAGACCTTTTTCCCAAATCGAAAATGGGTGGTTACATCGCCACCCCTCTGGGCCATTCCATGAACTTCGCTCTTCTTCACATCATATCCCACTTCATGAAATACGGAGCAAAGAATATCACTGGCCAGAATGGTTCCCTGACCTCCAACTCCTGATAATAGAACATTGGTCACCTTGTCTTCCATTTTTTCCTCCTGGCATAATCCTAAAGTAAAAGCTACAGATTACGCCTGATGAGTAAGATTATTTTAGATTACAGAGATCAGACCCTTAATCGCTGTAATCTCTTTTTTAAATCTTTATAATCAAGCATCCTGTTTTCTAATTTTTTGGGATGCTAAGCCTTTCCAGGAA
>VGSD01000642.1 GCA_016875155.1 Deltaproteobacteria bacterium
CCCAGTTGGGCGGTAAGGCAAGAAAGATCCACTACCTCCTCGATGGCAGCAATGTTCAGTTTCAACTCGAGAGAATGATCAAAGAGATTGAAAAAAATCCCCGGATTCATCTTCTCAAGGGGACGACCATCGAAAAGGTTGAGGGGTTTGTCGGAAACTTCAAGACTCAAGTTAAAAATAGCGATGGCCCTAAGACGATCGATCATGGAGTTACCGTTGTGGCGACCGGAGCGCAGGAATACCGGCCCCGCGAATTCCTCTATGGACAGGACCCGGGAGTCATCACACAGAAAGAGCTGGAAGAGAGGATTGCTCTTCGTCCGGCATCGCTCAAAGGCGCTAAAAATGTGGTCATGATCCAGTGCGTGGGTTCAAGGAATGAAGAAAGACCCTATTGCAGTAGAATCTGCTGCTCCGATGCCATTAAAAATGCTTTGAAAATTAAAGCGGCCTCACCGGAGAGCAATGTCTATATCCTCTACCGGGATATCCGGACCTACGGGTTTAAAGAGGATTATTATGAAAAGGCAAGGGAGATGGGAGTCCTCTTCATCCGCTACGATCCGGAACGCGAGCCCAGGGTCGAGAATGGCTCGGATGGGCTTCAGGTCATCGTCCATGAACCGATCCTTCACGATGACCTCTTGATCGAAACCGATCTCCTCGTCTTGAGTCCGGGAGTCATTGCCTCCCGCGAGGAAAATGAGCGCCTCTCCAGAATGTTGAAAGTCCCGCTCAATGCGGATGGATTCTTTCTCGAAGCCCATATGAAACTGAGGCCTGTTGATTTTGCCACGGAGGGAATCTTTCTCGCTGGATTGGCACACAGCCCTAAGTCGATCGACGAGAGTCTTTCCCAGGCCAATGCCGCAGTGGCCCGAGCCCTCACTTATTTAACGAAGAAAGATCTCGAGACCATTGGGACCATTTCCGAGGTCAATGAGAAGACCTGCATCGGATGCGGTCTCTGCGAAAGCCTCTGTCCCTATCAGGCGATCGAGGTCGTGGTCAAGAGGACCATTGTCGGTGAAAAGGCAGTCGCCCAGGTCAACAAGGTTCTCTGCAAAGGATGCGGAGTCTGCACAGCCTCATGCCGCTCAGGGTCCATCGATCTGAAGGGCTTCAGTACCGAGGAGGTCTTTACCCAGATCACCCGGCTGGCTATGGGATAAATCAATTAACTCCCCCCTCCCCCTCTTATCTAAGAGGGGGATATTCCTCCCCTTAAGATAAGGGGAGGACAGGAGGGGTTATGATATGTGATTGGAATTTGAGTAACACTTTAGCTGTTTGAAAATCTTCTTAAAATCCCTCCCCCCCTCCCTTTTCCAAAGGGAGGTAAAACACTTCCCCCTTTGGAAAAGGGGGATTAAGGGGGATTTTGTGATGATTGTTTTGATCCATTGACCAATATATCTCTTCTTTTCAAAAAGCTAAATTGATACGAATTTGGAAATTGAGGTTTAAGTAAGTGGAGAACGAATCCATAACAACCTGGGAACCCAAAATTCTGGCTTTTCTCTGCAACTGGTGCTCTTATGCCGGAGCCGACCTTGCCGGAACATCACGGATTCAATACCCTCCAAACATCCGGGTTATCCGTGTGCCCTGCTCCGGCAGGATCAATCCGCTCTTTATCCTGAAGGCTCTTCAGAGCGGAATGGATGGAGTCCTGGTCTCAGGTTGCCACCCCGGTGATTGTCATTATCTCTCGGGCAACTATGTCGGAAGAAGAAAGTCTGCCACCCTGAAACAATTTCTTGAATACCTGGGGGTGGAAAAGAGCCGGGTTCAGTTCTCCTGGGTTTCCGCAGCAGAAGGCGTCAAGTTCTCACAGGTCATCCAGGAAGTGACAGACGATGTAAAAAAGTTAGGACCGCTGAAAAATTTTGTTAAAAGATAGGGTTCATGTGGCCCTGGGTTCAAGGGTT
>VGSD01000643.1 GCA_016875155.1 Deltaproteobacteria bacterium
TTTATTTCCATCATTTTCTGCATGGTAACACATCAACCCTGTCTCCGAACTTGACACAAAAAAAGCCCCTCGACACTTCGAAAATCCTTGTTGAAATGCGGGAGGCGATACGCATCAGGCACTATTCTTACAGCACAGAGCGTTCCTATCTTGACTGGGTTGAAAGGTTCATCGATTACACATCCAATGTAAAAAAGAAAGACATTCAATCGGCCGGCTTAGACCCGGGGGATATCAAGGATTTTCTCAGCTATCTCGCTTTAAAAAGAAGGGTGTCATCATCAACCCAAAACCAGGCTTTCAATGCGATTCTGTTTCTTTTCAGGGATGTGTTGAAGATAGAACCGGGTGATTTGAGTAAAACCGTAAGGGCAAAACGCGGCCAGAAGCTACCGGTTGTTTTATCTCCCGAAGAAGTTCAATCGCTGTTTAAGCATGTAAAAGGCCTGAACCTTCTGATTCTTCAGCTACTTTACGGCTCGGGGCTTCGGCTGATGGAGCTTGCACGCCTGAGAGTGAAAGATATCGATTTCGACCAGAATCTGATCTTTGTACGAGGAAGCAAGGGGGATCAAGATAGAACGACGATATTGCCCCAGACTGTCAAGGACATGCTGGAAAAACACCTCGATGAAGTCAAAAAGCTGCATGATAAAGACCTTCAGGAGGGATACGGGGAAGCTTATCTGCCGGATGCCCTGGAACGGAAATATCCAAACGCTCCGAAGGAATGGGGATGGCAGTATGTTTTCCCATCGTCAAAACTCTCCGTCGATCCAAGAAGCGGAAAGATCAGACGTCATCATCTCAGTGAAAAGACGATCCAGAATACCGTGAAGGAGGCCGTGCGGAAGGCGGGCATTGTGAAACATGCCTCCGTTCATACCCTCAGACACAGTTTTGCAACGCACCTCTTAATGAATGGAGTGAATATCAGGGAGATTCAGAATTTACTGGGGCACAAACATGTTGAAACCACAATGATCTACACCCATGTGGTCAGAGATATGGTGAGTGTTCCAAGAAGCCCTCTCGATCGTCTTTACGATAAAAAACCACTTTAGATATGTTATTAAAGGTCTCATAATAATAACGACATTATTTTATAAAATCCATCCTGACCTTTGGCAAAGGGAGGTAAGGAGGGATTAGAGAGTTGGTGCATAGACAATTATGTACCAACTCGTAAGTACTTTTTAATGGTGACATTTAGAGAATGAAAACAAAGCGGGTGGTCATTACGGGGTTGGGGATCTTTTGCTCCATAGGAAAGAATGTGGAGGAGTTTACCCAATCCCTTAGAGAAGGTCTGTCAGGGATCGGGCCGGTCACACTCTTTGATACTTCTAAATATCCCTCAAAGATAGGAGCCGAAGTCAGAGATTATAAACCTGAGAAATTTTTTAAGAAGAGAGAGTTGAAGAAGATTTCGAGAACGGATCAATTAGGACTCATTGCGGCTGAAGAGGCGGTTAAGGATTCCGGAATTGCATGCTACCCTCGTGAGGAAGTTGGAGTTTGCCTCGGTGCAGGCGCAGGGGGGATGTTCGAAGCAGAAGCTTATCATCGGGAAATCCTTCTCAAGGGTAAATCAACCCCCTCTCTCATCCTGCCCTTTATCCCCAGTTTTACAACCAGCCGGATTGCAGAGAGGTTTGGATTTTCAGGACCAAAATCCACTATTACAACAGCATGCAGTTCATCAGCTACCTCCATCGGTTATGGAGCCGACCTCATTCGGAAAGGGGACGTGAAAGCTGTTGTCTGTGGAGGAAGCGATGCGCTGAGCGAGCTCACTTTTGGCGGATTCAATTCTCTTAAGGCAATGGATCCGTTTCCATGCAAGCCTTTCGATCGGAAAAGGGCTGGAATGTCCTTAGGTGAGGGGGCGGCTATCCTGATTCTGGAGGATTATGAGGGAGCAATCAA
>VGSD01000644.1 GCA_016875155.1 Deltaproteobacteria bacterium
CGCTTTCCCCATCAGAAGCCGGAAGTACCGTATACCCAAATCTGCTAAATATCTGCTCTCCGAAATCGCGGATAGGTTTCTCATCATCAACCAACAGGATGGTTTCTGAGCCTCCTACCACTTCTTCATCCTCTTTCAATTCCTCCGTTATCTTTTCTCTTTCAACCACCTGGAAATAGATTTTGAAAGTAGTTCCTTCATTGGGTTCACTTTCACAATCGATATACCCCTCATGGTTTTTCACGATCCCATAGACCATGGAAAGCCCGAGACCTGTCCCCTTTCCCACGTCTTTGGTGGTATAGAAGGGGTCGAAAATATTTTTAAGTGTCTCCTCATCCATTCCATGGCCAGTATCCGAAACAGTCAATTCAACATAATTCCCTGGTTTAAATCCCAGACGGTTCTTACAAAATTCCCAATCCAAAGTGACATTGTGTGTTCTGATGATTAGCTTGCCACCCTCAGGCATGGCATCTCTCGCATTGACTGCCAAGTTAATTAAAACCTGTTCTACCTGAGCTGGATCCGCATTGATTGGTTTTAGGTCGCCATCGAGGGAAAGTTCGACTTCGATCATCTTCGGGATAGTTCTCTGGAGAATTTTTTGGACCTGTACAACCTCCTGATTAAGATCCATTGGTCTTAACTTGCTCTCGATCTTCCGACTGAAAGTCAAAAGTTGTTGGGTGAGTTCAGCGCCCCGTTTAGCTGCACGCTTGATCTCTTCAAGGTCATTAGAGGCATATTGTCTCACTTGATTATTCAGCAGTAGGATTTCCGTGTAGCCCAGGACAGACTGAAGGAGATTATTGAAGTCATGGGCAATACCTCCGGCAAGGGTCCCTACCGCTTCCATCTTCTGGGCCTGTTGAAATTGAACCTCCAACCTCTTATGGGATGTGATATCCCGGATAAAACACAAAATAGCCGGTTTCTTCTCCCATTCAGTCAGAACGGCGTTGAGATGGACCCACATCTCTTCGCCGGCTTTGTTGATGACCCGGAAAGAATAAGGGCTTGGCACATCTTCCCCTCTGAGTCTTCGGTTATACCTTTCAATCACCATTGCCCGATCTTCTGGATGGACGAGATTCATAAATGGGATGGTGGCATAATCCTCTTCGGAATAACCTGTCAAAGCGAGTGTGCTCGGATTAGGAAACTTGACCATGCCATCCTGGGCAATAAAGATGGCATCGTTGGCATGATCTACCAGAGATCGATATTTCTCTTCGGATTCCCGAAGCGCTTCCTCTATTCGCTTTCGATCTGTGATTTCCGCACTAAGCTGGTCGTTTGCTTCCTTCAGTTCTATTGTCCTTTCTTTAACCCGGTTCTCTAACTCCTTGTACGCTCTATGCAGATCTCTCTCGGCTTCCTGCAACAAAATCGTTTTCTCGGTAAGCTCAAGGTTTTTCTCTCTTAATGTGTCTCGACTCTTCTTCAAGATACCGCCTGTTAACGAAGAAATATATGCTACAACCAAAAGTAAACCAATGACCACTACGAGTTGAGCCAATTGGTTCACCAATGGAGGATCATAAGACAGAAGGACATACTGAGGCGGTAGGAAACCGAAATATTCACCTAAGACAATAAAACTAAAAGCAACCGAACACATAGCAGCTATGATAAAAGGAAAACTCCTTGGCGATACAACCCCCACATAGGTAATGATTGCAGCATAGATTGAAATAAGGTAAATAGCCTCGATGCCTCCAAGAAAATAGATGATGGCTGTATATCCAAGGATCTCAAGGAAATTGATAAAAAGTGACGCATATTTGTATAAGCGGATTTGGGTAATACGTTTCAAGAACAACAGAGTAGGAGGATTGATTAAGATGAGGTAGACAACTGCGAGGGTAATCCCAATAAAGTGATTTAATCGGATAGCGTTTGTAATAAAAGCCGCCAGCG
>VGSD01000645.1 GCA_016875155.1 Deltaproteobacteria bacterium
TAGGCGGAGGAAGCATTCGCATCAATGACAGAGACATCCAGAATCGGATTTTCAAGGCATTAGGGCTTTCAGAAAACGAGATAGAATCAAAGTTCGGATTTTTCCTAAAAGCCCTCGAATACGGGGCTCCTCCCCATGGAGGAATTGCCCTGGGGATTGATCGCGTGGTCGCCATGATCCTTGGCACCTCCTCAATCAGGGAGGTGATTGCTTTTCCAAAAAACCGGAGCGCCTTCTGCCCTCTAACAGAGGCACCTTCCCAGATTTCCTTAGAGCAGCTTGGTGAGCTCGGCCTTCTCGAACTCGGCGGCTTATTGACTCTCCCTAAGTCAAAGGAAGAGCAGGACTTGATTGATTCACTCTCCTGGGTATCCCGGATCAGTGTAAATAATGAAGAACGACCTGTTATCAGTGCGGCAATCGAAGACGCTAAAACTTGCGCTGATTTGGTCAGCAATCGCTATGCAGAAGATGAGCCCATGTTTTCGGTGGCCACTGCGGTTAACCGGACTCGCCCGGGAACTGAATCTCGGATCAACCCGCTTTCCGAAAAGGGCGAACTCCTCAAAAACGCACCTTCCACCAAAGGCGGATACTTTAAGGTGGCTAATATTCTCGAATAAGGAATTGAAATGGCCCCTGAAATCTACACCTACAAGAACCCCTCTCCAAATTCGTTCGTCACCAATGGATTGCTTTCCGGGAAAACAATCCTCATCCAGCCTAACATGTCGGCACGCGGGTGGTTGTGTGATGCCGGTTCGAAAGCCCTCAAAGATTTTGTTGCCCTTGAAGATTCAACCGTAACCATGCTCATAAAGAAAGAAGGGGCTAATCTGGTGGGTAGTTCCCGAATGAGCGAACTCGGTTTCGGATTGACAGGAGATACAGCCACCCAAATCCTTTCCTCCGGAGAGGCCGATATTGCACTCATTACGGATACCATGGGCGAAGCCCGAATGGCTGCAGCCGGCAGCAGAATGTTGGGGTTCAAACCGAGCTACGGAGTTGTCTCAAGGTTCGGCTTAATCGGCCTGGTTCCCTCCATGGAGTGTTATGGGATTGTTGGCAAACGGTTGGAAGACATCATTGATACCCTGACCGTAATTTCTGGAAAAGATGAAGCTGATCCTTCCATGCTCGACAAAGGATTCCCCGATTATACAGCCGTCCGAAAACCCTTAAAAACGCCCTGTACTGCTGGTGTGGTGAAAGATTGTTTGGATATCCTCCAGGAGGTTGAACAGAAAGCATTCAAAACAGAGCTCAAACGGCTCGAAGAGATGGGCTTGACCATCAAGGAAGTAAATTTCTCAGATTTTGATCTCTTCCGCGTGGTTCACAATATCATTGCTTCTGTGGAAGCGTCCTCCAGTGCAGGTAAATACGATGGCGTCCGCTATGGCCATCGTTCCTCTTCTGGCAAAAACTGGAATGAGATGTATCTCAATTCCCGGGGAGAATCTTTCGGACCGCTGATAAAGCCCTTTCTCTTTCAGGGAGCCTATTTTCAGTTTGAGAATTACCCTGCATTCGAAAACGCCTGCCGGAACCGTCACCGTCTTGTCCGGGCCATGACTCATCTGCTCGGGCAAGTTGATCTTCTTATTTTTCCTATAAGGCGGCTCGATCATGATGCCGAAAAGGCTAATACGATCAACCGAATCTATGACGCCTTTCTGTGGACGCTTCCTGCCAATGTAACAGGCCAGCCTTCACTCCATCTTCCATCTCTTGCTCTCCATTCAGAGGTGGATGTTGGAATCCAGTTAGTAGGGCCACGATTAAAGGATCCCTGGCTGTTATCAATAGGCCTGAAGCTTTTATCCACAACACAGGGAGGGCGTATCGCATGAAGTATGAACCGGTCATCGGTCTTGAAATACATGTTCAGCTCAACTCCGCAACCAAGATGT
>VGSD01000646.1 GCA_016875155.1 Deltaproteobacteria bacterium
TTGCCTCTTGAGATGACGTGATACAGAGCCCCTGGAAAATGAATCCGAGGTTTTCGGGCCATGGCCATCCTATATCAAAACACCACACTTCTGTCAATACCGAGTTTCCGTGGCCTGACCCCATACATAAGGAAGAACTATTTTTTTCTAAAACCCAGCTAATCAAAGGCAAAATTCATATTTTTACCTAAAAAAAGAGGGGGGATTACAATTTGTTAAGGGCATGATGATCAGCGATGTCAACAAGAGAACCTCCGCTCTTAAATGTCGGGAGGGGTGGAAGTTTTCCACTTTTTTTCTGAGAACGAAACAAGAGGCGCAGCGCAGACTCCACCAGTTCAGACATGGTACATCCTTGTTTTGCAGCTTCGCGTCTGAGACGTGCCATCAAGGCATCATCGATGTTCAATGTTGTTTTCATATTAATCACCAGAGATGGACTGTTATAAATCAATCATACCAGCAGTGGGGATCTTCTTCAAGAGGGTCTCCGGTTAAAGCAAGAGCTAAACTCCGGCAACCGCGGCAGTCTCCTATTCCGCAGATTCCACATTGGCCCTTGAGATTCTCTTTATTTTTAATCTGCCCCAGGAGTTCCGAGGTTTCCCAAATTGTTTTTAGTGAATCGTTCAACAAATTACCAACAGAGATAGGAAATCTCCGGCAGGGGAAAACATCTCCATCCGGCATGACACAGAGACCGTCTTTTCCAATGACACAAGGAGCGCCCAATAATTCAGGCTCCTCATGATTGAGGTTGATTTGAAATGCCTGATACGAAAGAAAAACATCTTCCTCTTCAATCGAAAAAAGTTCTACAAGCGTTTTGATCAATTCCTTCCAATCCTCTTTACTCAAAACATCATCTCTCCTCTCCCTTCCCTTGCCCCACGGGATGAACCGTTCGATGATGAAACCATTGACGCCCAATTCCTGTGAGAGTTTGAGAAAAGCTGGAAGATCCCGGAAGTTTCTCTTCATGACAGTGAACATGAGAATGGTCTCAAAACGGTCTTCATCCCTTACCCAGGAGAGATTCTGGATGACCTTTGAAAAATTTTTCATTCCACGAATCGAATCATTCGTCTTTGCATCCGCCCCATCCAGGGAGATTTTGATCTTTCTCAGTTTGGGGAATGCGGAAAGTCTTTTCACCCATTCTTGATCAAGGAGAAGACCATTGGTGATAATGCCCAACTCATCGATGAGAGGAAGTTGATCAAGGTAATCCAGGAGTGGAAAGAGTTCTGGTTTGAGAAGGGGTTCTCCACCCGTGAGATGAATGCAGGCCATCTTATCCCACTCTTTAATCGTAATGAGGAAGTTATCGGCGACTCTCTTCAGCTCTGCCCAATCAAGGTCCTTCTCTCTTGAAAAATCATCCTGGTAGCAGTGCTGACACCGAAGATTACAAAGGTTTGTGATATGCCATTGAATATGGAAAGCGTCTTTCATGTGACTATCATGATTGCCTGTTCAAATTCATTTCCGTTTGAGAAACCTCAAATGAACCACTTGACATTTATAAAATATTTGATTTACTTTTTAAACGTTAAAAAATACGATGAGGAGGAAATATGATGAAGACCTGTTTGTTATCGATGCTCGTTTTTCTGTTTCTCTTTTTGAATGATGGTGCCATAGCTCAAAACATGAAAGAAGGACTCTGGGAGATCACGATGACGATGGAGATGCCGGGAATGCCCATGAAGATGCCCCCACAGACCAATACCCACTGCCTGACCAAAAAGGATATGGTGCCCCAAAAGGCGGAACCAGGCCAGGAATGTAAAGTGACAAAACATGAAGTGAAAGGAGATACCGTCACCTGGGTCATGGAGTGTAAGTCTAAGGAAGGAACAACCGTGTTAAACGGCAAAGTCACTTATAAAGGGGAGACCTTTGATGGAGTT
>VGSD01000647.1 GCA_016875155.1 Deltaproteobacteria bacterium
GCCCCCTTCTTGCCATTGGTGACGCCTGTTGTATCCATAGGAATGATGGAAAGGATCCGGTTCAAGCAGAGGTGGTTGGATTCCGGGAAAACAGGGTATTGGTCATGCCGCTGGGAGAGACCCGGGGAATTCAACCTGGAAATCGGATCATACCCTTAGGGAGTCCCGCGCGGGCACAGGTCGGGACGGGCCTATTGGGCCGGGTTCTGGATGGCCTTGGCCAACCCATGGATCACAAGGGGCCTCTCCTGTCCACGAAAAAATACCCCATTTATGCCCCATCCCCTCCCTCTTTATCGAGGCGGAGAATTTCCGTTCCCCTCGATACCGGCATCAAAGCGATCAACGGACTGACTACCCTTGGGAAAGGCCAGAGGATCGCCATCTTCTCGGGCTCTGGGGTCGGAAAGAGCACATTGTTAGGGATGATTGCGAGACATACCACGGCACAGGTCAATGTGGTTGGGCTGATCGGAGAGCGAGGGAGAGAGGTGAGGGAATTTATCGAAAAGGACCTCGGAGAAGAAGGGCTGAAAAGATCGGTCGTTGTTGTGGCCACGTCGGATCAGCCTCCTCTCATCCGGATGAGAGGGGCCTACCTGACCACCACCCTGGCTGAATACTTCAGAGATCAAGGGATGGATGTGCTTCTGATGATGGATTCCATGACTCGCTTTGCCATGGCTGCACGGGAGGTTGGATTGGCCATCGGAGAGCCTCCAACCTCTAAAGGATATACGCCAAGCGTGTTTGTCCAGCTGCCTAAATTGCTTGAGAGAGCGGGAACGGTGGCTGATCGGGGGAGTATAACGGGCATCTATAATGTTCTGGCCGAAGGAGACGATATCCATGACCCAATCGTCGACGCCATACGGTCGATTGTGGACGGCCACCTCGTTCTGGCCCGGGATCTGGCCGCCCAGAGTCATTACCCGGCCATTGATGTGCTGGGGAGCGTCAGCCGGGTGATGAATGACATCGTTGATAAAAATCATCTGGCAGTCCGGGACAAGATGGTTTCACTTCTGGCCATTTATAAAAGAGCGGAGGATTTGATTCAGATCGGAGCCTATGCTCCGGGCAGCAATTCTCAAATTGATGAAGCCATCAAAAAGATGCCCGAGATCAACCGGTTTCTCCGACAGGGGATCGACGAAAAGATGGATTTTAAGGAGAGCGTCGATTTATTAAGCGGGATCTTCTCCTGAGAATCGAGAGAGCCTTCCTAATCGCTACGAACATCGTTTGAAGCCATAAGCGCCCGGGTGGAATCATGCCATTTCATTTTCGACTTCAAAGCCTCCTCCGCTGGAAAAAGGGGTTAGAGGAGTTAGCGCAGATGGCGGTGGCTGAGAAGGGAAGACAACTCCATCGGCAGGAAGAAGAGATCCAACGATTGGTTTCTCACCGAGCAGCATCCGACCAGACCCTGTGTAAAAAAACGATCGAAGGAATACAAGCCGGTGAATATCTCGCCTATAAAGATTATGACGAAAGAAACTACCATGCTCTGATGAACATGGAGGCCGAAAAGGAACAGACAAAGAAAGAATTGGGGGAGGAACGAGAGCGTTTGCTTGGATTCATGAAAGAAAGAAAGATATTAGAAAAAGTGAAGGAGAAAAGGCTTAAAACATATCTCACCCAAATGGAAAAACGAGACCAAAAGAATATGGATGAAATCGTCATTCAAACATCTTCTTCCCCATCCGGGAAGGTTTTATAGCAGAAGGTTCAACCCTCACGCATAAATGTCAATCGCCCGGGAGGTCTTATGTTCTGCTGGGATTCGGGGTTGAGCGGCTTCGGAGTAAGCAGCAATTTCTCTTCCTCGTTGTTGACCAGAAGCCCAAGACAAGATTGGCTGGAAAAAGCCAGCATGAATGACAACAATCAGAAAGGTTCTCAAAGGA
>VGSD01000648.1 GCA_016875155.1 Deltaproteobacteria bacterium
ACACATCGAGGTATTCTACAATCGGCAAAGACGGCAAGAGCGGTTGGGGTACCTATCCCCGGCTGTCTATGAACGGCAATTTTATGCAAAGCAGGTTGCTGCATAAAGAAAGTTTGGTGTCCACTATTGACATCAGGGGTCATTCCTTTGCTGCAAGCGTTGCTCGAAAAGAGGGTTTTGAGCAGATCAGCAGCCTTTTTCTCGAAACCGCGGAAGAAGAGAAACAACATGCCAAGCTTTTTTTCAAGCACTTCCAAGGAGGCGAGGTGACGATCACCGCAGGCTACCCGGCGGGCGTGGCGGGCGACACTCTGGCCCACCTGAGAGCGGCTGCGGCGGGTGAGCGACACGAGTGGACGACTCTCTACCGGGGCTCTGCTGAAGACGCCGTTCAGGAAGGTTTGCGAGATGTCGCAGAGACGTTCAAGCAGGTCGCCGCCGTCGAAGAATGGCACGAAAGACGGTACAATAAGCTGGCCGAGGCGTTGCAGAACAAAAGCTTCTTCAAAAAGCCCCACAAAGCCTTTTGGAAATGCAGGGAATGCGGTCGTGTTGTCGAGGCTTTCGAAGCGCCTCTTAAATGTCCAACCTGTGCACACCCACAAGCTTTTTTTGAACTCTATGCCGAGAATTACTGATACGCCCGCGGCTGGAGGAAGTTTTGCAGGGATCTCTGCATTCAAGAACTTGCGGCGGAGGATTCGGCGATGAATCTGTTGAGCCCCGGTTTTTTTGGCCAGAAAGAAATGGTGGTTGAAGAGCAACATCTGGCCAGTGTCATGGGGAATGTGGGCGTTGAGGTCCTGTCCACGCATTGGGTGGTTCTGCTCATGGAGCTTGCATCCAGAAACGCCGTGGAAAGCCTTTTGGAAAAAGGCCAGATGGTCGTGGGAACATGAATCGGCATTCGACACCTTGCCGCTGTCCAAAAGGACTCAAGGTGAGGGCCCCTGGGAATAGGGACGTTCCTGAAATTATGATTTACTTGACTTGAGAATTTCATCTACGATCACATGATTCTCTTGGACTGCTTTTTATCCCATCAAGCGGCACTTTGAAATTGTTGATTGAGAAACACTCAGGAAATCCGTCTCCTTGGCGGTTTTCTCGATGCCGCGAGCCATCACGTGTTGAAACATACCTGGGGCATCGAGTCGGGCTTGTCTCGGCATGTTCTAAGCTTACCATAAATCCCTTGATAAGAAAATCATAATTTCAGGAACGTCCCCATAATTCCCTTGCCCAGACTATTTCCCGAGCCAATCCAGGACCGCTTCAGCGACCTGTCGGCCTGAGACCATGGCCCACTGGATGGATGCCACGTTCTGATATTCTCCACAGATAAATAACCCTGGTCGAATTTGATGGGGCCTTGATGTGGGATTAGAGACAGGGGGAGTTTGCATGGGTAGGGCGTGCAAGATTCGATAAGTGCATAAATGGCGCCACCCATTTACCCCTGGTCCAAACCATTCCGTCAATTGACTCCGGACAGTAGATTCAAGCTGCTGATCACCCTGATCCGGGTTTCCTACGATCGTGATAGAGATAAGGACCTTATTTTCCGGCGCATAGTTTGGAGCAACACTGCTGGGGCAACAAAGGCTATTGATGGGTCCTTTTCCTTCCCCATTGAGGATCAAAAGGGGGCCTGAGATGGGTGGCTCGCCTGTCTCGTAATAGAGGCAACTGACACTCCGGGATCCGTGTTTTTCTTTGTCGCCGAGAAGGCGCGCCGCTTCCGGCCCCTCTGTTGCCACAACCACTGCACGGGCCTTTATCTTTTCTCCGGATTTAAGTGTTACTCCACCTTCCTGAATCGATTCAACCCGAGTCTCTATTCGTACCGTTCCTTTGGGTAATCGTGAGGCAATCTGTTCGGGAATGGCTCCCATGCCTCCGGAGGGG
>VGSD01000649.1 GCA_016875155.1 Deltaproteobacteria bacterium
CGACGAAAAAGATGGGGTCAAGACGACCAAACGTTCCACCATCTCCGTTCAAGAAGGAACTTTTCAGACGAACCGTCAGGGGATTTTCTCGGGAGGGGATTGCGTGATCGGGCCGGATGTTTTGGTCCGCGCGGCAAACCATGGAAAGAGGGCAGCCGATAAAATCGATGCCTATATCAGAGGGGTTGAGGTAAAGGAATCCGAGGACGAACGGCTGGAGACTCTGGTTGAAAAGATCAAGGTCTATGGCAAGGATGAAAAGATCGGAAACCCGGGCGGCCAGAAGAGGGCGATGCTGGAACTTCTTCCACCGGATTCGAGAAAGTGGACCTTAGATGAGGTGGAAAAAGGGTTTTCCATTTCAATCGCACAGAAAGAGGCAGAGCGCTGCCTCCGGTGCGTGCGTGTCGGATTGTTTGCGGTATAGGTAGAAAATAGAGACGAATAGCACGAATTACAGCGAATGACACGAATGTAGAAACATTGTTTACTATTCGTGAAATTCGTCATTTTCATCATTCGTGTATGCCCTCCAGGCATGGGGCATAAGTTTAAAAAAGGGTTTTAGAGGAGAAGCAGGATGCAGGTCTTATATCTTCTCATTGAGACAATTATTAAGTGTGTAGTGGTCTTTGCTTGCCTGATGCTCTCCGTGGCTTATCTGACCTGGCTGGAGCGGAAGGTCCTGGGCCACATCCAGATCCGTTTTGGTCCGAATCGATGCGGTCCCTTTGGGCTGCTTCAGCCCTTTTCGGATGGGATCAAGGCTTTCTTCAAGGAGGACCTGATTCCCGGGAATTCGGATAAGGCGGTCTTTGTTATTTCACCCATGATCGCCATCATTTCGGCCATTGCCCTCTTTGCGGTCATCCCTTTCGGAAATGAGTTCACGATTCCCGGGACGAACTGGGTGGTCAAACTCCGGATTGCGGACATAGATATTGGGCTTCTCTATATCTTCGGAATCGCGTCCATCGGGGAATTCGGAATCGTCCTCGGAGGATGGTCTTCGGGCAATAAATATGGCCTGACCGGTTCGCTTCGTGCGGCCGCACAGATGATCAGTTATGAAGTGGCGCTTGGCATTACCATCATCGGCGTGATCATCCTCTCTCAGAGTTTGAGGTTGTCGGACATCATCAGCCAGCAGGCAGGAGGGTTCTGGAACTGGAACATCTGGTATCAACCCGTCGCTTTCGTACTCTACATCATCTGTGGCCTCGCAGAGATCAACCGAACTCCATTTGATATGCCGGAGTCGGAATCGGAACTGGCCTGTGGATTTAATATTGAATACAGCAGTATGAAGTTTGCCCTTTTCTTCATGGCCGAATATGCCCACATGATCACGATGGGCGCATTGGCCGTGACGCTCTTCTGGGGCGGATGGCAGGCTCCTTTACCCCAGCTTGAGTTCATCCCCGGAGTGGTCTGGTTTTGCGGAAAGCTCTTCATCTTCTGTTTCTTCTTCATCTGGCAGAGAGGGACGTTCCCGAGGCTTCGTTATGATCAGATCATGAAATTTGGATGGAAGATTCTGTTTCCACTGGCGCTGATCAATCTCATGATCACGGCGCTGGTCGTCACATTAAAAGGATAGAAAATTCCCCTCACCTCGGTTTCGAGTCGAAGCGACCTTCCCCTCTCCCCGACGGGGAAAGGGAGGTAGTAAGGGGGCTAAAAGAGGTTCAAACATGATCATCCCATTGCTCAAAGGTCTGGCGTTTACATTGGGTCGGTTCTTCTCCAGGCCGATCACCATCCAGTATCCGGAGGAGAAAGTCCCTCCTGCGAAACGCTGGAGGGGAATTCAGTATTTTGAAAAGGACGAGAAGGGGAAGATAAAATGCGTGGCCTGCGGCCTGTGCATGGCCGTTTGTCCCTCTCAGTGCATCAACATTGTGACC
>VGSD01000650.1 GCA_016875155.1 Deltaproteobacteria bacterium
AGGATCTGTTCCCAGATCACCTGTCTTTTCGGCTGTAAAGCGCATAATAGAAGAAATAACGTTCCATTTCTTCTAGTCGAGAGTTATACTCACTCCCGCCCAGGACGGCATCACAAAAGACCTCATGGAGCCTGGAAATCTCTTTTAGCCGATGACGCCATCTCAAATCAGACATCGTCAAATAGAAGAGTTCCAATGCTCGTTCGACTGCAGACCAGAAAAGTTTCTCATCCCTTCCCTGCCAGCGAATCATTCTGCTGATTTCGCTTCCAATATTTGCGAATTGCTCAGCCAGAGAAAGTTTCTGCCATCGGCCGTCAGATAATTCTTTGTGCTGGAAATTCATTTCAGGCCTTGATCAGCTTTCCTACAATCTCCTTGATCTTCTTTTGAATCTTGGGGCTCTTGATTCCCCTCGAACGATTCCCTTGGGACGGTTTTAAATTAATGACAGAATCAAACTCAATAAATTCCTCATCTTTTTTCTTGGGATAGAGATTAATTCCCCAGAGATTTTCCTGCTTCGAGCCTGAACTTAAAAGAACGGCTTCTTCATCCGAATGCAATTCTCCCCCCACCGCCATAATCTTCTTTTCGACATCCACCACCGCCTTGACCATATCTCCAAAACCCTCTGTCCCTATCTTAACCAATTCTTTTATATCCATGACCTCTTCAATCACTCTAATGTTCATCTTTTATTTCCGTCTTTAACCGTCAGGTCCGACCCGATATCCTTAACTCCATTCTGAGGGTTAAATGTTGAAACGATTTCCCGGAGGGTACGGATGATAGCGGTTCTATCCTGCAATCTAGCCATGTTTTCTAGCTGATTAATCTTTTGTTCTAAACTCCCACCGCTTAACTCTCTCCCAATCTTTGCCTTAAACACTTTTGGATGTGCTGTATGTTCAACCCCTTCCTCTGCATTTAAAACTTCCTCAAAGAGTTTTTCCCCTGGCCTGACTCCTGTAAAAACGATAGGGATATCCTTTTCCGGTTCAAATCCGCTCAACCTGATCAATTCGCAGGCCACATCGTAAATCTTTACTTGCTCGCCCATATCCAGGACAAAAACCTCTCCACCCTTCCCCATGGAGCCGGCTTGCAAGACCAGAAGGACTGCCTCTGGAATGGTTATGAAATAACGCTTCATCTCGGGATGGGTGACCGTGACAGGTCCCCCCTTCCTGATCTGCTCCTGAAAAATAGGGATGACGCTTCCACGGCTTCCCAAAACATTCCCAAACCGTACCGCCACAAACTGTGTCTTTTCCTGATGGTTCATATCCATGATGACCATTTCGGCCACCCTCTTACTCACACCCATCACGCTGCTGGGATTGACGGCTTTATCGGTTGAGACGAAGACAAATTTTTCGACTCCGTATTTCTGAGAGAGTTCACCCAAGGTTTTGGTGCCCAAGATATTGACCCGAATCGCTTCCTCCGGAAAATCTTCTATCACAGGCACGTGTTTGTAGGCGGCAGCATGAAACACCAACTGGGGAGCCATCTGCTGAAACACAGCCACCATCTTCTCTTGATTCAAAATGTCGCCGAGAACCGAAAGCACCTCAACTTCTGGATGATCTTCCTTCAACTCCCGGTTGATGTGAAAAAGCTCGGTTTCATCAAAGTCCAAAAGCGCAAGAAGGCTAGGTTTAAATTGGGCAATCTGTCTCCCTAGCTCTGAACCAATGGAACCTCCAGCCCCTGTTACTAAAATTCTTTTTCCCTCAAGGCTCTTTCTTACCTGAGAATATTCAATTGAATCGACTCTCGACTCAGCAGGTCTTTTAAATCGATTTTCTTGATATCGAGGATGCTGATATTGCGGGACATGATCTCCTTTGTCCCAGGGATGATTCTAATTTCACTGACCCCCGCTTTGTGAAGATAGGA
>VGSD01000651.1 GCA_016875155.1 Deltaproteobacteria bacterium
CACCAGCTTTACGGCTTCCTCTCGAAGCTCTCTCGTGTAGATCGCTCTTGGAATCCTTTCCATGTCGACACCTCCGTCTTCAGTATTTTAACTCAACTTTGGTGTCCACTAAAGTCATCTTAACCCAGTATGAGCGAAGCATCCTGGTCGGGCTCATCATCTCCGCAGGCGTGATCTTCAATTTTGTCTGGGCCCTTGATGAGGAAGTCTCTCTCGAACGGGCAAGAACCATTGCCGTCACGACGATGGTTTTATTCCAGTTTTTCCAGGCATGGAATTCCCGATCTGAACTCCAATCGGTTTTCACAATCAGTCCTTTCAGCAACCCGTTCCTTTTTTACAGCATGGTGGCGGCATTCCTTGCCCAGATCGCTGTCGTCTATGTGCCGGCTCTTCAGTGGGTCTTCAGGACCGAGGCGTTGAGTCTTGGGGAGTGGGCAAGGATCCTTCTCGTCAGTCTCACCGTGGTCATCGCGGTGGAAGCGGATAAGGCGATTCGAAGGCATCGGAGAAAAGGGAAATGAAGATCCTCGTCATCAACTGCGGGAGTTCGACCCTGAAGTTTCAGATTATTGCGCTCAACGAAGACACTCCTCTGGGTCGGGAGCAGAGGCTGGCCCATGGCGTCATCGAGAAGATTGGGGAGAAGGGGGTTGTCAAATTTGTCGATCAAAAGGGGAAAAGCCTTCAGGAGACGATAGGGACGATAGATCATGGGAAGGCAACCCGCCGGGCTCTTGATTGGCTGGGTACGATTGGGCATTCGGAAGCGAGCGGGCTTGATGCGGTGGGTTATCGGGTCGTCCACGGCGGACCCGACTTCATGGAACCAACCCTGATTGATGACCGGGTATTGGAGGCGATTGAAGCGATCAGCAACTTGGCGCTTTTGCACAATCACCCCTCCATCCAGGCAATCCGCGCGGCAAAGACCATGCTTGGTTCATCGATTCCAATCGTAGCCGTTTTCGATACCACCTTTCATTCAAACATGCCTGACCGGGCCAGCCGTTATCCAATCCCTGCGGAGCTAAGCGAGAAACATCATGTCAGGCGTTATGGATTTCATGGGATAGCCCATCGATACATGCTCGAGCGATATGTCTCCATCTCCTCTACCCCCCTGGAAAAGACAAGGATCATCACGCTCCAGCTGGGCAGCGGTTGCTCGGCCACAGCCATCCGGAAGGGATGCTCCATCGACACCTCCATGGGGCTTACTCCTCTCGAAGGATTGATGATGGGGACAAGGTCTGGCGATGTCGATCCTCATCTCCCGGGCTTCCTGGCCCAACGCGAAGGGATCAGCCTCTCAGAGGCAGAGGTTCTGCTCAACACGAAGTCAGGGCTGCTGGGGGTTTCCGGATATTCACAGGATATGAGGGAACTGCTGAAAAGGGAATCTGAAGGAGATGAAAATGCGGCTCTGGCGGTAGAGATGTTCTGCTACAGAGTGCAAAAACAGATTGGAGCCTATCTGACGGTATTAAGAGGAGCAGATGCCGTGATCTTCGGTGGAGGGGTTGGAGAAAATGCTCCCCGGGTGAGGAGTCGCATTTGTGAAGGAATGAAATGGTGCGGGATGGAATTAGATGAGGAAAAAAACAGCCGTATGGGGGGTAAAGAGGGGACCATCAGCAAGGTCAATGGAAAAATAAACATTTATGTGATTCCTGTTGATGAGGAAGTAATGATCGCCCGCGATACGGTAAGGTGCTTGCGCAACCAGCGTCTGAAATAAAAGTCTAACGGTCAGGGTAACGATGCCCCTGCCTACCGGCCCAGGTCCCCCACTATTAATAGACCGAGGGCGGGGCAGGCAGGCGTTTCGGTTATCGGTAACGGTTAGGTAAAATAATTAAAAGGCGATCAACGTAACCTTTTATGAACG
>VGSD01000652.1 GCA_016875155.1 Deltaproteobacteria bacterium
GTTTCGTTAAATCATTCATCCCTACCCTCTCCCGAGAGGCTTCAAAAACAATTTCGTGAAGCCCTATTTGCCAAAGGGAGGAGAAACATTTCCCCCTTTTGACAAAGGGGGATTAAGGGGGATTAGATCAGTTTTTTCAAAGCGCTAAAATGTTACAAAACAAATAATTCTTAAAGTTTCGGTCATTTGAACATTTGAATTTGTTTCGAAATTCGATATTCGGATTTCGGATTTTATCACAGACGCGATATCACTCCATTCATAGTTGAAGGGAAAAAGATGTCCAACCCAATTCAATTTAAAAGCGTTTCTGAGATGCCGATGATTGCCGTCTCCTCCGGAGATATGGAGTGGAACAAAACCGGAGCTTGGAGAACGCAGCGTCCTTTTTATGAGGATAAAACACCGCCCTGCAGTGCGGCCTGTCCGGCGGGAAATAATATTGTTGCTTTCATCCAAAAAATTTCACAGGAAGATTTTGAAGGGGCCTGGAATATCATCAAGGAAGAGAGCCCTTTTCCGGGAGTCTGTGGAAGGGTCTGTTTCCATCCCTGCGAATCGAAGTGCAATCGAGGATCGTTTGACGAACCCATTGCGATTCATGCCTTAGAGAGGTTTGTGGGTGACTTTGGTTCTCGTCTGAACAAGAGGACAACAAAGCCGAGAGAGAAAAAGAAGGAGAAGGTTGCCATTATCGGTTCCGGGCCAGCAGGGATGAGCTGTGCCTATCATCTTGCGAGGCTACGGTATGATGTGACGGTCTTTGAATCCTTTCCTCTTGCAGGTGGCATGCTCAGGATGGGAATTCCCTCCTACCGATTGCCCAGGGATGTGCTGGACAGGGAACTATTAGATATTGAGACTCTGGGAGTTCAGATTCGAACAGGTATCTCTCTGGGTGAGAATTTAAAATTTGAAGACTTCAAAAATTATCAGGCAATCTTCATCAGTACAGGGGCACATCTGAGTAGAGGTCTGCATATTCCGGGGGAGAGAGAAAAGGGCGTTTTGAGTGGTCTCGATCTTCTGAAAAAGACCAACCTGAGCAAGAGGGTGAAAATAGGCGATAAGATCGCTGTCATCGGTGGAGGAAATACAGCCATTGATGTTGCCCGATCTGTTATCCGGTTGGGCAAGAAGGCAACCATTCTCTATCGTCGTTCCAGGGAGGAGATGCCTGCCTTTGAAGATGAGATCCTGGAGGCTCTTGAAGAGGGAGTGAAGATAAGGTATCTGGTCAATCCCGTCAGGGTGGGACAGAAGAATGGACTGAAACGATTGGAATGTTTGCGAATGGAATTGGGTGAGAAGGATGAAAGTGGTCGGAGAAGACCCGTTCCCATTCCCAATTCGCGTCTTTACATTGATGTTGACCATGTGATCGTTGCAGCAGGCGAAGAGATAGAGGCCTCTGTTCTTCCGGAAGGATTGGAGAAGAGGGAAGGGATCATCGTAACACGGAGAGATGGAAGCACAGGAATCAAAGGGATCTTTGCCGGAGGAGATCTTACCACGAATCAGCGAACCGTAGCCCATGCCATTGGTTCTGGTAAAAAGGCGGCCATGACCATCGATGCTTTTCTGAAGGGAAAAGATTCGGAAGATGCCATTGTTCAGAATCTGATTGGAGAAGGTCCATCTCTCTCCATCTTCGGATATCTCCATCCCGGAGAAAGATTGAGAAACCCCCATGTGGTGGCTTTTGAAGAATTGAATATGGACTACTTCGAACCCGCAAAAAGGCAAGGAGAGACGAAGAGAGCCATAAAAGAAAGGATCAAAGGGTTTAAAGAAGTTTCATCGACTCTTTCCGAAGGAGTTGCCCTGGAGGAGGCTGAGCGATGTTTCAATTGTGGCACCTGTAATGCGTGTGAGGTCTGTTATGTC
>VGSD01000653.1 GCA_016875155.1 Deltaproteobacteria bacterium
ATCCGAGTGGATCACTAAACCTTCAGGAGATTATGGTCAAAGAGGAGCCAAAGAAAGAAACAGTTCCTCCTGCAAGCCAGGAGAAGGCTCCCCCTCCGCAGAAAGAAAAGGAGTCACCCCAAAATATCAAGATTGGAACGGTTACCCTTCAGGGAGGAAGAATTGACTTCTCCGACCAATCCCTCAAGCCGGAATATTCGGTAAAACTGACGGAGATCGGGGGAAGGGTGTCCGGGCTTTCCTCGGAAGAGACGACTCTGGCAGATATGGAGCTCCGTGGAAAACTGAATGATTATGCTCCCCTTGAGATTACTGGTAAGATCAATCCTTTGAAAGAAGACCTGTACGTCGACTTAAAAGTCCGGTTTAAGGATATGGACCTCAGTCCGATGACCCCTTATTCCGGGAAATATGTTGGATATACCATCGAGAAGGGCAAACTTTCTTTCGACCTGCAATATCTGATCGTCAAGAAGAAACTCGACTCCAAGAATCATATCTTCCTGGATCAATTTACTCTGGGAGATAAAGTCGAAAGCCCTCAAGCGACCAAGTTGCCTGTCAAGCTTGCCATTGCCCTTCTGAAGGACCGGAAAGGAGAGATCAAGTTAGATATCCCTGTTTCAGGAACTCTGGATGATCCCAAATTCAGCGTATGGGGAATCATCCTCAAAATCCTGGTTAATCTGATTGCCAAAGCGGCCACCTCACCTTTTTCACTTCTCGGAGCAATCATCGGAGGAGGAGAAGAACTCAGTTACGTCGAGTTTGAATACGGAAGTTTCGCAATCACCGAACCGAATGCCAAGAAACTTGAGGCGATCGTGAAGGCGCTCCATGATAGACCCTCCATCAAAATGGATATCGAGGGCCATGTGGATGTGGAAAAAGACAGAGAGGGGTTAAAGCAGTATCTCTTCAATAAAAAACTGAAGGCCCAGAAATTGAATGAAATAGTGAAAAAGGGGCAACCGGCCTTACCCGTAGATGACGTCAAAATTGAAAAGCAGGAATACGATCAATATCTGAAATTGGCTTACAAGGAAGAGAAATTTCCAAAACCGAGAAATGTCCTGGGCATCGCCAAGGATATCCCTGTCCCTGAAATGGAAAAATTGATCCTGACTCATATTGAAGTCAAGGAAGGAGACCTGAGAAACCTTGCCTCTCAGCGGGCCATGAAAGTCAAAGAAGCCATCTTAAAATCACAGCAGGTAGAACCGGAGAGGATATTCATCCTCGAGCCCAAAACCCTGGCGCCGGAAAAGAAGGAGAAATTGAAAGACAGCCGTGTCGATTTTAAGCTGAAATAACCCAGAGACATCCGTCCAAATATAATCGGAAGGGAGGATATGAAGATGTTAAAAGAGTTCAAGGAATTTGCGATGAAGGGAAATGTGTTGGACATGGCGGTTGGAATCATCATTGGCGCGGCCTTTGGTACCATTGTCAACTCACTCGTACAGGATGTGATCATGCCGCCCATCGGCCTGCTTCTTGGGAATGTTGATTTCTCAAACATCTTTGTCGTCCTCAAGGAGGGCAAGGTGGCCGGGCCTTACGCCTCAATGGCTGCGGCGAAAACAGCAGGGGCCGTGACCCTCAACTTCGGAGTGTTTATAAACACCATCATTAGCTTTATCATCGTTGCTTTTTCTGTTTTTCTTCTGGTTCGGACGGTCAATCGATTGAGGCGTCAGGAAGCGACACCGCCTCCTGCCCCAACGACCAAGGAATGTATCTACTGTTTCAGCTCCATCCCGATCAAAGCCACCCGTTGCCCACAGTGCACTTCAGAACTGAAGGGGGTTTGAACCCCGTTAGGAAGTTTATGACTTTCCAACGGTATAGTTTACACGGAACTTTAAACCCCGTGTTA
>VGSD01000654.1 GCA_016875155.1 Deltaproteobacteria bacterium
GTTCAATGTCCAGACCGGATAAATCGATTCCCATGTAGGCGCCTTAATGATCTGTTAAAGATAATCTCCTCTACGAAATTTTTCGATTTCCACAGCGGAAAGGATGCCGGCCTCATTCAAAAGGTTACGCAGAGGATCAGCGGAAGGAAGCTTATCATAGAGTCGATTCAATCCGTCCGCTTCCTTCGTCAATGTTTTGATAAACGGATCAATTTTCTTTAAAGAGGTCTCGGGGTTGGAAAGAGCTTCCTGATATTTGCCTAAGATCGTTAACGTGTCTTCAATCGCCTTGAGGCTTTGAGATCGAATCCTGGGAATGTCCTCTGGGTCCATGAGACTTAGGAGAGAAGCGGATGAGATCGAGGGTGCCGAGGTCCTTGCCATCTTCTCAAGACCAAAGGCAGAAGGACCCTGTGCTGCTGCGTTCAACTGCTCACTGGCTTCTCCCAGTATTTTCTGGAAATCGAGGCCTTTGGCCGACTCCGGCTTTCCTTTTCCGGGTTGGACGATAGGCTGGATAGATGGATTGAGCTCTTTTATCTTCATAAATAGGTTCCTCCATGATAAGGCAAATTAAACGAGTTAAGATTAATCCTGCAACTATTATGCCATGAAGGATGGTCAAGAAATTATTCGGATTTATTGAGGGGGTGAACATTTTGGAGGAAAAATCGTCCCCACGCCCGGCAATTTTTGCCGAGTAGGCGAGGAGAAACCTTATTTCTGAAACATCAGAAGGAGTGAATCTTCGAAAGAAATTCTTGGGCTTCTTGAAAATCAGGGTTAATGGCCAGGGCATACTTCAAGTGATCAATAGCCTCTTCCCGTCTTCCCTCTTCATAGAAAACCCTTCCCAGATTATAATAGAGGACCTCATCCTTCGGATCGATTGAGATGGCCTTGAGGTAATTCGATATGGCCTCCTCGAACATCTTTTTCTTCCGGAGTTCGATTCCGAATTCATTAAAGAGATGCTTATTCTCTTTATCATATAGGGTCTCCAGACCGGACAGTTTAGAAAAGACCTTCTTCGCCCCCTCTTTATCGCCCCGAGCGAAAAGCGTTTTCCCTTTTCCCAGATTGGCCTTTAAATGGTTTTGATTCATCGAAATGGCTTGCTCGTATTCATACTCTGCGCTGAAAAACTCCTTTTTTTCGAAGTGATGATCTCCCAATTGGACATGCCTTTCGATCAGCAGTTCTTCCGGCTTCTTCTTATTCTTGAAATAATCCGGACAGGGGATATATTCTTTCAGCCTATCCTTAGGGAGGAAGGAACCTTTTCCAATGGGTTGACCGGAAAAATCGAGCAGGTGGATTTCGACTTGGTTTTCGTCCACCTCAATCACCTGATAAAAGTTATCCACTATTGCGTTTTTCGCTGTCGAGCCGCAGCCTAACTTGATCTCTTCCTGTTTAAGATAGATTGTCCCTTCCATCACGCCTTTCACTGAAAGAGAAACTCATCAAAATAGATTCGACGGATCCCTTGGTGGCCGAGATGCCCGTTAAAATTCTTCAGAAGTTCCTCCTTTAACCGTTCCTTGAAATCATTCGCTTTCATCTCTTCCAGCCTTTTCTCGCTGACGATCAAGATGACTGCGTCCGTAAACACAGGCATCCTTGACTGAATCGGTTCGGCCCACTTCTTCTCATCCAATTCCAGGACAATGGTCACCTTCAGATAATGCCTTCCATTCTCTTCGTTCAGATTGATAATAAGGGGACTTAACTTTAAAGTCTCACCCATTGGGGGCTTTTGTGAAGGAGTCGGTTCGGGTGGTTTGGCCGCCGAAATACCGGGAATGGAAAGATAGCCCAGATATCCTGCGACTCCAATGGCTCCTGCGATAAAAACAAACCCGGTCA
>VGSD01000655.1 GCA_016875155.1 Deltaproteobacteria bacterium
CTATTTTCCAAAGGGAGGTAAAACATTTCCCCCTTTTGACAAAGGGGGATGAAGGGGGATTAGATCAGTCTTTTCAAAGCACTAAACTGTTACAGTGAGTTGAATTTCACTAAATCATTAAACCCGCAACCTGCCGGTTTTTAGACTCCTCAGGATCCTCCAAAGCCGACGGTCACCTTGCCTCCATCGACAATGACCGGTATCTGTCTGCTTCCTTTCGAATATTTTAACATTTCTTCAAGTGTTGCTTTGTCTCCGACATCCAGGAAGATTGCCTTGTCCCCATAGGCTTCCCGAGCCTTAAGGGTATAAGGTCAAGATTGGGTGCCAAATATCTTTGTTTTCGAGGCCATGATCTTCCTCCTTCTCAAATCATCGTTTTCGGTCTCTTGACGAATCGATCATCCTTTGGATTACCGGATCGGTTTTCATGCCGGGATGCATCAAGGTTAAATAATTTTCGTAAGTGTTCCTGCCAGCGGAGTTAGGGATCTTTTTTTTCTGCTCGATCAATATCGACTGAAGTTCTTTGAGGCCCTGAAGATCTTTCGCATGTTTGGGGTCTTCTATCTTTTCCTGGATTTCCTCAATTTTTTTCTGGATTAGTCTTCCGGATAAAATATCTGAAAATTCATGAGCTCCCTTGAGCAGGTTTAAGTTCAGCCTCCCGATGTGAGCGCCGAAGCCATCGGTTTGGACATAGACCGATCGGCCGATCTGTCTGGGAAAGACGAAGGAACGGTCGTTCCCGCCGATGATGATCGAGATGCGTAAACCTTCTCTGGCAAGGGATTCAATCTCAGATGGGGTGAGATGGGCAAGGACGATGAGATGGTCACAGGAGGCCATGAAGCGATGGATGGTTTCTGCTGCCGTTTTAATCGGATCTTCAATGGAATAGTTTTTTAATTCTTTTCGAATATCAGGGGAGATGTCAGCCGTGACCAAACCGAGGATTCCCATCTTGAGGCCTTCTAACTCTTTGATCAGGTATGGCTTAAAAACTGGTTTCCCTGTTTTTCTCTCTTTAAGATTTGCCGAAAGGAATGGAACCTTTGATTTTTTTTGAAGATCCCTCAAATATCCGATGCCCAGTCCCAGGTCGATATCCCCGATATTCAGGGCATCGTACCCCAATGTTTCATATAACTTTAGAACAAACTCCGCTCTTCGTCTGGCTTGTTTGCGTCTTTTAGGCTCGCTGAAATAAGTGATGACCAATGCGTCACCTCCGTCGAGGACGAGGAGATTTTTTGTCTCCTCCCTGACGGTCTTGAGATAGTGGGCTCTTCTGGCCAATCCTCCGGCATTCCCCGACTCAGGGCAGGTGCCACAGGGCTCCACTGCTCCCAGGGTGTTCGAAGTGTAGATCAGTGTGAGGGAGGTTTCGTTTCCGGTGCTGGGGTCAATATGGATGAACAAAAAAGCAAAGAAAATAAAAAAACAGGTAAGAGATATCTTGACTTTCATGTTTTTCCCTATTCTTTTTTTGATTCAACAAATTCCGCAGGGATTTTAATACCAACGTTGCGGAGCGTTTCAAACAGGAGCGTTCGTTTCTCCGTGAACTCATCGGAGAACAGGGGAGAACATTTCTCAATCCCCATCTGTCCCCGTAACAACTTAAAGGCAAAGGCTTGGCAGGTCAGAAGGCCGCATCCTTTACAATTCGTTCCCGGAAGCAGCTTGACAATATCGGTCGGTTTCAACTCCTGCCTCATGGTGTAGTCAGGTTGGATGTTCTCCCGATTCTGATAGGTCTCGTTTACCAGGTCCTGAATCCACTGTAAGAGCGCTTCGGCCTCCTTCTCATCGTCAATCTTGGTCAATGTGATGTGATTGGCATGAAGGGTGATCAGCTTCTCA
>VGSD01000656.1 GCA_016875155.1 Deltaproteobacteria bacterium
AGCTTCTCTTTGAGTTTTCTGAGAAAAACCTCGCGGGGAAGATCGTCTCTGCAACATTTGGCCAACCCTACGCAGGAAATAGTTCACTGACATTCATCTGGACCGCCATCCCTTACCGTATGGAGTGGCGTTACGGGCTGGCGGCTCACAGGGTCATTGCCATGGATGCGGGCCATGTCTGTCAGAACCTCTACCTTGCCTGTGAAGCCATTGGTGCAGGGACCTGTGCCATTGGAGCCTATGACCAGGAAGCATTGGATCGGCTACTTCGCATTGATGGGGAAGAGGAGTTTGTAATTTATATGGCCCCCGTGGGTAAAGTCTGAGGTGAAGAGCCAAGAGTCCATCAGTAAGGACTTCATAAAGGAGACAAAATATGGTTCGCTCAAATCAAAGATACAGGATTGAAAAAGATTCGATGGGGCTGGTGAGGGTCCCCAAAGAGGCCTATTATGGTGCTAACACGAAGAGGGCCGTTGAGAATTTTCCTGTTAGTGGATACCGTTTTGGGAGAGAACTGATCCATGCCCTGGGTCTCATCAAATATGCCTCTGCCAGGGCGAACTCAGGGCTTCGCCTTCTTAATAAGAGAATAGCCCGAGCCATTGAGCGGGCCTCTTATGAGGTCATGCAGGGAAGATGGGACGAGCAATTTGTTCTTGACATCTTTCAAACCGGCTCTGGCACGTCTACCCACATGAACACCAACGAGGTGATCGCCAACCGGGCTAATGAAATCTTAGGGGGTAAAAAAGGAATCTACAAGCCGGTCCACCCCAATGACCATGTCAACCTGTGTCAATCGAGTAACGACGTCTTTCCCACGGCCATCCATATCGCCTCAGTCACCCTTCTAATGGAAAAACTTCTGCCCGCCCTAAGGGACCTCCATCAGACGCTCCAATCAAAGGCAAAGGAGTTTTACCCTGTTCTTAAGATTGGAAGGACCCATCTCCAGGATGCCCTTCCCATTCGACTGGGCCAGGAATTTGAAGGATATGCACAGCAGGTGAGATCTGGCATCTTTAGAATTCTAAACGCCATGGGATCTCTTTACGAACTTCCTCTGGGGGGAACCGCCGTTGGAACTGGAGCCAATACCCACCCGCAGTTTTCTAAGAAGGCCATCGCCATCATCAATAAAACAGTCGGAGGACATTTCCGTAAACCAACCTGTTATTTTGAAGCCCAGGGCGCCCGCGATGCTTCTGTGGAAATGAGCGGAGCTTTAAAAACTGTTGCTGTCAGTCTCTTTAAGATTGCCAATGACGTCCGGTGGCTTGGTTCAGGGCCCCGGTGTGGCATTGGTGAGATTCATCTTCCCGAAACTCAACCCGGCTCCTCCATGATGCCTGGAAAGGTCAACCCGGTCATTCCCGAATCCATGATCCAGGTCTGCGCTCAGGTGATCGGAAACGATTCGGCCATCACCCTGGGAGGCCTCAGCGGCTATTTTGAACTCAATACCATGATGCCCTTGATCGGTCACAATCTCCTGGAATCGATCCGGTTGCTTACCAATGGAATAGACAATTTCAATAGAAGATGCGTTAAAGGACTGAAGGCAGACCCGAAGCGATGCGAAGAGATGATTGAAAAAAGCCTAGCCTTAGTCACAGCCCTTGCTCCAAAAACCGGGTACGATGAGGCGGCCCGTATGGCCAAGAAAGCATACCAGGAGAATAAGACAATCCGGCAGGTGATGGAGGAAGAGAAAATCCTCTCAAAAGCCGAGTTGAACCGTATTCTCAATCCCCGATCAATGCTTGCACCTTCAAAGAGGATGAGAAAATGATATGGGGCTGCCTATAATTTACAAAATCTCCCCCTTCCCTCTCGGTTTCGAGTCGTACCGACTT
>VGSD01000657.1 GCA_016875155.1 Deltaproteobacteria bacterium
GTACGTTGTTCGGCTCAAGAAGTTTACGTAAACGTTGGACCTTAAACGAAACGGGCTTCGTAACCGTAACCTCAACCGATTGTTTCCGGACCAAACGTGGAGGTTAATTTATTTCGGTGAATAGAAGATGAGGATTGAATTGAAATATCGAATAATCCTTTTGCTCATAACGATCGGGTTCATCGTGATCCCACTCTATGCCTGGGGAGCGCCCAAAACCCAATTCAGCATCATCTATACCAACGATGTCATGGGCGAGGTGGAGCCGTGCGGGTGATTCCGAAGTCCTCTTGGCGGTGTTGCCAAGAAATCGACATTGGTCTCCGGGATTAAAAAAGAAGGTAAAAAACTACTCCTGCTCGATACGGGAAACCTCCTTTTTCGAAAACCACTTCAAACAGAAACCAAACGCAAGGACGCCCTCCTCCGTGTGGACCTACTCATCCAATCCTATAACGAGGTAGGGTATGATGTCGTCAATGTCGGAGAAAAGGATTTGATGCTGGGTCCCGGATTTCTCTCCGAGATAGCGCAAAAAGCCAGGTTCCCTTTCATCTCAGCGAACCTGGTCGACAAAAAAACTCAAAAAGGGATATTTGCCCCCTATCTGATCAAGGAGATCGGCGGGATAAAAATTGCAATCCTTGGCCTTCTCAATGATCAGTTTAATTCGGCCCTTCAGGAGATAAACCCGAACCTGACCATTCTCGATCCCATCACCACCTCAAAGGAACTGACGAAAAGGCTGAGGGGAACCTCCGATCTGATCGTTGTCCTATCCCAATTAGGCGAGTCAAAGGACAGGAAAATGGCTCGTGAAAATCCCCAGATTGACCTGATCCTTGGAGGAGGCGGGGATGCCCTGAAGGCGGTCATGGAAAGGGTGAATGAAGTTCCAATCTACCGGCTTGAACCAAGAGGAGGGTATCTGGGCCGTGTGGACTACTCACTCAACGATACCAGAAAACCCATTAAATTTCTCATTTCCAGCGAACGGGAGGAACTCGAGAAGAGACTGGAAAGGATGATGACACGATCCAAACAGATTAAAGCAGAGATCACAAAATCCGGGAAACCGGAAGAGATGAAACTCAAGGAGCTGAAGTTTTTAGAATCAAAACAGAAGGAACTGGAGAAGGACCTCCTCGTCTTTGAGAATAAGAACTATTACAAACATACAGCCATCCCAGTGCAGCTCTCCGTGGAAGATGATCCGAAGATCATGAAGGGTGTGGAGCATTATCGTGCGGAATCAGCAAAACTCTACAAACCGAAAGTGGCCAGCCCTTCTGAAAAAGAACTTTCCGAAAAAGAGATGCTCGCCCGGATTCCCAAGGATAGCCTCTATGTGGGAGCCATCACCTGTAAAAAATGCCATGAAGTGAATTACCGCAACTGGCTCAAGACCAAACATGCAAAGGCTTCTCAGACCATTGTGGCTTCACCCAGATATGCCCAGGAGGAATGTTTGATCTGCCACTCCACCGGTTATGGAAAGATAGGGGAATATGCCACGGTGGATGACATCCCCTTCTTCCTCAAAGGAGTCCAGTGTGAATCCTGCCATGGACCGGGAAGGGGCCATCCTGGAAAGGGAAAGATCGAGAGGAAAGTGACCCTAGGGGGGTGCAGGAACTGCCACACCAAAGACCAGAGTCCCATCTTTAACTATGCGGCCTACCTCGAAAAGATCGGTTGTAAAATCACTAAATAAGGGTTCAAGGATTCATGGGTTCAAGGGTTCGAGTATAAAAAATCATTTAAGAATTTCCCTTGAACCCCTGGAACTCCGATATAAGGATTGAAAAAAAATAAAATATTTTTGAGAAACCTGCGACATTGAAATTTCGAGTCGTAA
>VGSD01000658.1 GCA_016875155.1 Deltaproteobacteria bacterium
CCGGTTTGTGGGAGAGCCGATAAATTACAGAGATGTTCGACGATGAGAATATTTGAGGCAAGAAGCTTTGTGTGAACCGGTCGTGAAGGGTCCATCGTATCATCCACATTCCAGAAATCAACTCCAACCAAACTTGCCTTTGAACGGATGAGAAGATCGATTGAGGCTGCCGATAGATATGGACCGGGTTCCCAGTAGCTCTCCGATCCCCATCTCTTGTCCCATCCAGTTCGGATGAGGACCGCCTTCCCTTCCAATCCCTTTGCTTCGTTATGGATGGTCACCGAACGGTCCGGAGAAATGATCCCATCGAAGACGACCCCAGGAACTCCAGCAACCTTTTCGAGGGGAACTTGACTGAGATCCAAACCATCCCTGTAGCGATGAAAAGGGCTGTCCAAATAGGTTCCCAAATTGCATACCATCTCGACTTGTCCGAGATAGAATTCCGTCTGATCTTGGTAGCGTGATCGTGAGGCTTGATGGTCTAGAAAGGGGCCAATTTTCGGAGAAGGCAGACCGGGATAAGCCATCATGCCATCTTTAAGGACATGGTTCAGTTCGATAAAATGTTTCATAACAATCACCTCTCTTATGATGAGATGGGATAACCGATCCTATTCGGCACAGCAACGATTGTCAAGCCACTTTCCTGAGAGCTATGAAAAACTACTTCTCACTCTTTTAGGTTTCTGGACTCTTTAAGAAATCTCTAATGGGCCTTCAGTTCTATTTGACAGGAGAAATCGAAATTTGTTAATTTTGTTCTGCTTAGGGAAATAGGAATTAAATCTTTTAATTTGAATAAGGAGGGGATCGATATGAAAAAAGATGGAAAGAAGGGATTGAGCAGGAGGGATTTTTTAAAGAAGACAGCCCTGGGAACAGCAGCCCTTGGGATGGCTGGTTTGACAGGTAAGACGGTCTTTGCCCAGGCGAAATCTCCCATTAAGATCGGGGTGTCCATCTCACTGACCGGGTCCATGGCCCGTGAAGGAGAGCTGGAGGTTGGGGGGTATAAGCTCTGGGGAAAGATCATCAACGAGAGGGGCTGCACTTTCGGTGAGGTCGAAAAATTGGGTTGTCCTGGTCCTGGCCTTCTTGGGAGGCAGGTGGAGTTCATCGTCTACGATGATAAGAGCGATGCCAGTGAGTCCAATAAAATGGTCCGAAAATTGATCGTCTCCGACAAGGTGGATTTGATTTTGGGTCCCTATGGAAGCCCGGCCTCCAATGCCATCGCCCCATTGGCAGAGGAGTATCGAATTCCCATTATCACTCCGTTAGCCAATGCACCCGTCATCTGGGAAGGTAAGAAGCGAGAGTGGTTTGTAGGCGTTCTTCCGCCCGCATGGAAGAACCTCTACGGGTGTCTCATGATCGGAAAGGAGAAAGGGGCAAAGACCGTTGCCTTTATCTATTCAGATACCCCTTTTCCCATCGGCGCTTCAAGACCCCTGATTGCAAAAGCGAAAGAGATGGGGATGGAGGTTGTCCTCGATGAGGCTTATCCCAAAGAGACTGCAGACTGGGAACCCATCATGTCAAAAGCATGGTCCAAGAGACCTGATTTAATCATGGGGGGAGGCTATCTGCCTGATTCAATCGGAATGATGAAGGCGGCCAAAGCCGTTAATGCAACTCCAAGACTCTTCGGGTTTCTGGTAGGGCCAGCCATTGCGGATTTCGCCACTTCTCTTAAAGGAGATGCAACCTACGTTACAGGGGAAACCTTTTGGGAACCCTTTGTGAAGACAACCGGAAATCTCGAATTCTACAGGGCCTATCTGAAGGAATACAACAAAGAGCCTTCCTATCATGCAGCCGCCGGTTTTGCTGCCGGCCAGATCCTGGAAA
>VGSD01000659.1 GCA_016875155.1 Deltaproteobacteria bacterium
CATAAAAGGAGGCAACCCCCCCTTTTTCTAAATACTTGTTAAATAGCGTAGTGCTATGAATGATTGGAGTTACAGTGTCTTTACCACCACAAGTAATCAATACGGGAGGACCATCTTTTGATACATATAGTAACGGCATTATTTAACTTTACATAATTTCCGTATTTTTGCCGGTTTAATTTGGCGTTGTTTTTTCCTGATAGCGATTTTAATCGCCTCTAAATCAGGGAAATAATGATTGGTAGTTACCTCATACCGAAGAAGTTTCCAGATCCGTTCTTGCGGATTTAATTCAGGATGGTACGCTGGTAAATGTTCCAGATGAATATGGGGATATTTTTCCAATACCTCTCTGACCCTTTCCCCCTTGTGCCAATGGGGACCATCGGCATAAAGATAAACCATGAAATCCTTTAAGCGTTTGTGCAAATATTCCAAGAACAGTAGAAATCCATCTGTGTTTCCTTTGGCAATACGCATAAACCCATGCCAACCCACCCATGGGGCTACCCAACCTGCCACATTAAGCCTCTTGCGGCAACTGGCGGTTGGAACTTTAGGCTTTGACCCCTTCGGAGCCCAAACCAACCCCAATTTTGGATGTAAGGAAAATCCCGCTTCGTCCATAAAAACAATGATTCCCTTGATCCCTTTCTGTATTCCCCTTCGGATTTTCCTAAGATTTTTTTTTCACACTTTGCCGAAATTCCTTCACCCCCTTATCCGATGCCTGAATGTACTGATGCACCGGCCGCTTCCGCACATAACCCAATTTCCGAAGCCAATTTCGAGCTTGGCGAGGCTTGAGTAGGATGGAAAACGTTTTCTCTAAAAACTCAACCACCACCACTCCATCCCATCGAAAACGGTTTAACCCATATTCCTCGGGGCTTCGACTTAAAGCTTCTTTCAATGTGTGGGTCACCTTTTCATCCAGTTTCCCCGGACGACCCGGTCGAGGCTTGTCTTCAACACTGACTATTCCTTCCTGGTTGGCTCTTTTAATCCAGCTGATCACAGAAGGCCTCGAAAGGTTGAAAAGGTTTGCCACAGCAGTTGATTTCCAACCTGCAAGAATCAGCAACAGCCCCGCTATTCGAAGACCGATCCAGGCCCCTTCGATCTTTTCCGCCATCGCCAGCAAGGCCTCCCGGGTCACCACTTTGTTTGTCAGGGTTAAGGGTTTCATGAAATACAGAATATCACATCCAGGTCTTTATGTCAAGTTATTTTTTGCCGTTACTATAAAAGAGTTTAGATCTTTTCTTCATTTTTTAAAGGTTAAGGCTCAGACTCGATCGCTTGCTCAAGTTTTGAAAGTCCACTCTGGCCATTTCTTATTATCCCGTTGCAGCCACCGTGGTTCCAGAAATAGTCCTGGCTATGGAGAGGGCTATCCAGGTGATGAGTCCAAGCACAATCGATAGGGCTGCGGCGGTGGAGATATTTGCAAACAGCGTAAACTCTGTATAGATCACGATAGGTAATACATCGATATCCGTAGCCAAGGTAAAGGCGGTTCCAAACGCCCCCATAGAGGTTGCGAAACAGATGGCTCCTGAAGAAATCAAACCGGGGACAAGGGCTGGGATGAGTACATCCTTGATGACCATTAGAGGTGAGGCCCCCAGGGACCGGGCTGCCTCCTCGAGGCTGGTATCGAGTTTTTCCGCTGCAGCCATGATGGTGAGGATAACCCTTGGGATCGAAAAATAGAGATAGCCTAAAAAGAGGCCTATCATGGAATAGGCAAAGACGACCTTTTCACCCACCAGCCATTTGGTGATATCGCCGATAAATCCCTGTCGGCCAACCAGAAGGATGATCATGAACCCAACGACGACACCTGG
>VGSD01000660.1 GCA_016875155.1 Deltaproteobacteria bacterium
CAGCATCGGCAAAAGTGACCGTAATGCGGATATGGCTTCCCTTAGGGAACCGGTACGAGGTGGGCAGCAAGCTGAAGATTAGCTCAACGGGTTTTCCGGCCGGAATTGGCTCCAAATCGCTCTTGTAGTGGGTGTGATAAGGTAGCCCGAGATTATTGTAAGGCGCTTTGTTTAGCTTGCGATGAGAAGATCGAAGAATACCTTCCGTGATATAGGTGGACGTCCCACTGCTATCCACCTCTTCCAGATAGACAAAGAAATCCAAATCATGGGCGTCGGTGACAAACCAGAGGTGAGCGACAGGATGCCCAGTGACTTCCATGTCCGATTCCAGAGGTGCGGTGGTATAGGTGAGTCCTTTCTTGTCATTGGTCTGCATATCGGGATAGTTCCGGGGCCAGTTGACAGCATACCATCGCGAGAACTTGCCACTCGTTGTTGAGTAGTCCACTGTATAGTCATCAGCGGCTTCCTTGTTACCCGGAGATTCTGGACGTAAAAATCCATCATTGATTGACGCAACGCTGCCGGTTTTTCCATCATTGAAGTAAAAGCGAGTCAGTTTCTGGTTTGCCAAAGGCCATTGATTACTTGTCTGCCAGGTACCCTTCTGCGGCCCGCTCATTAGATAGTAGTAAATGGACGGTTCTTTCATAATGCCATTATCAATGCCCTTCAGCCAATAGTCGAACCACCGATGCACTTCGGCCCCGAAGTTAAGGTCGAATTGGTCTTTCTCCACTTCGCTGTGATCCGCAGGACGGACGAGCAGACGTTTGGGCATGGTAAGATTGGCATACCAGAGAAACATGTCATGTGCACCTGAAAACAGGTCATACCAACCGTTCGTCATGTAAACCGGGATGCCCGATTTGTTGATCCTGTCCAGGAGGGGATAAAGATTGGCACCTCCCTCCCAGATTTTAATCCCATCAGAAGTGATACTGTCGCGGAAGGGGAATTTCCTAAACCAAACCTCCGACTGCTTGCCCAGTGTCATGCCAGTGCGCTCTTTTCGGGCCTGGGCAAGTAATGCTCCATCCTTGTCGCTATCCACCGGGGTTGGCACTTGTTCAAGAAAAGACGTTGACCAGGAGAAAAAGGAGGCAAAGGTTTGTCAGCCGGAACGCCTTTATCCGTCGGGAGATAAAGGTCGTAGGCTAAACGTGTTCCGTCAGAAAGCTTGAGGTAGTCAGAACGCCGCTCATTGCCGTCGTAAATTGCTTCCGAGTAGCCCTGGTATTTGCCAAAATCCGATATCTTCCCACCTGCAGGCTGTCTCTTGTAGAGAAAAAAGAGCCCAACGAACACGACGATTATAATAAGAGCGACTATTGCCATCTTATTCTTCATGTTCCTCATTTACAGATCCTCCCATCCAGAGAATCGAAAACTTAGAGGTTTAATTCGTAAGATTATTTAATCTCAACCCTTAGAACTATTTTATTGCAAATCGCCACTTACAGAACAGGTTTTTGGGGTGAGGATCGGGGGGAGCAAAAAGGCATTCCACCTGAATGCGTTCATCGATCTCCTTGGCAAAACTCACAAACTCTCCTCGGTGCATCTCCTTGCAGACAAATTCTTCCTGCCCACGCTTGAGACGGGCTTCCTGGGTGGGACAACTGGGAACGGTGATGATCACCTCATTCTCTTTCTCTTCTATCTCGTAACCCACCAGAATGGTCCAGGTGAAATATCTTAAAGCTTTAACGAAACCTTTAAGCCCTTTCTCTTCGATATTAAAACGCTGGAGGAGGTCTTTGCCGGCCATCCCAGCAACCCTCCCCCAGACCTGCTCGTTGAGCCGTTCGGCTGTGGGCTGGTCGAAACGCTCGGCCACAT
>VGSD01000661.1 GCA_016875155.1 Deltaproteobacteria bacterium
AAGAAGGTAAAAAACTACTCCTGCTCGATACGGGAAACCTCCTTTTTCGAAAACCACTTCAAACAGAAACCAAGCGCAAGGACGCTCTCCTCCGTGTGGACCTACTCGTCCAATCCTATAACGAGATAGGGTATGATGTCGTCAATGTCGGAGAAAAGGATTTGATGTTGGGTCCCGGATTTCTCTCCGAGATAGCGCAAAAAGCCAGGTTCCCTTTCATCTCAGCGAACCTAATCGACAAAAAAACTCAAAAAGGGATATTTACCCCTTATGTGATCAAGGAAATCGGCGGGATAAAAATTGCAATCCTTGGCCTTCTCGATAATCAGTTCAATTTGACCCTGCAGGAAATAGACCCAAGCCTGACCATTCTCGATCCCATCACCACCTCAAAGGAGCTGACGAAGAAATTGAGGGATTCCTGCGATCTGATCGTTGTCCTATCCCAATTAGGCGAGTCAAGGGACAGGAAAATGGCTCGTGAAAATCCTCAGATTGACCTGATTCTCGGAGGAGGCGGGGATGCCCTGAAGGCGGTCATGGAAAGAGTGAATGAAGTCCCGATCTACCGTCTTGAACCAAGAGGAGGGTATCTGGGCCGTGTGGACTACTCTCTCAACGATACCAGAAAACCCATCAAATTTCTGATCTCCAGCGAAAGGGATGAACTCGAGAAGAGACTGGAAAGGCTGATCACACGATCTATGCAGATTAAGGCGGAGATGACAAAATCCGGAAAGCAGGAAGAGATGAGGCTCAAGGAGCTGAAGTTTTTAGAATCAAAACAGAAGGAATTGGAGAAAAACCTCCTCGTCTTTCAAAATAAGAACTATTACAAACATACAGCCATCCCAGTGCAACTCTCTGTTGAGGATGATCCAAAGATCATGAAGGGTGTGGAGCATTATCGTGCGGAATCAGCAAAACTCTACAAACCGAAAGTGGCCAGCCCTTCTGAAAAAGAACTTTCCGAAAAAGAGATGCTCGCCCGGATTCCCAAAGATAGCCTCTATGTGGGAGCCATCACCTGTAAAAAATGCCATGAAGTGAATTACCGCAACTGGCTCAAGACCAAACATGCAAAGGCTTCTCAAACCATTGTGGCTTCACCCAGATATGCTCAGGAGGAGTGTTTGATCTGTCATTCCACCGGTTATGGAAAGATAGGGGAATATGCCACGGTTGATGACATCCCCTTCTTCCTCAAAGGAGTCCAGTGCGAGTCTTGCCATGGACCAGGCAGGGGTCATCCTGGAAAGGGAAAGATCGAGAGGAAAGTGACCCTGGGGGGGTGCAGGAACTGCCACACCAAAGACCAGAGCCCTACGTTTAACTATTCGGCCTACCTCGAAAAGATCGGCTGTAAAATCACCAAATAAGGGTTCAAGGATTCATGGGTTCAAGGGTTCGAGTATAAAAAATCATTTAAGAATTTCCCTTGAACCCTTGACCACTTGACCCCTTGAATCCTTAACCAAGGAATTCCCAGGCAATCAGAAAGATGCAGAAGAGCCCAATCGCCAACATGGCGAATCCCACGACGTTGGAGAAAAGGTCCACCCATGCGCTTGGATATTTCTCCCGGTATGTTTCTAATCTTTTCTGCGCCAACAGCCTCTTATACTGTTCGGGTCGCTCCTCCACCAGTTCGTATTTGGGCAGCATTCCTGTAAAGATCACCGGATCAAAGGGGAACTTCGACGGTCGAAAATGGGTGTTGAAGAAATGGACTGTAAAGATGAAGCCCGAGGCAAGCAAAGCCTCATCCGAATGGACAATGTGCGCAATATTGAGGATCCAGCCCGGCAGGAAGATGCAGAACGCTTCGGGAAAC
>VGSD01000662.1 GCA_016875155.1 Deltaproteobacteria bacterium
GATGGGGATTCAGGTTTACTGAAATTGAAGAAATAGGTTTGGGGGGGGCCACAAGGTGGCCCCCCAGATTGATTACTGGTTTTTCCAGATGGGTTTTCGCTTCTCTAAGAAAGCCTTGAGGCCTTCAGTGGCATCTTCCGTTTTCATCAATGCATCGAGATAGATCTTTTCAATATCCCTGAGCCCTTTATCCAAATCATCGTTAAGGCCTGCAATGGCTGCCTCTTTGGTCAGCTTCAAAACGATTCCACTCAATTTTTTAAACTTCTCAATAAACCCATTCACCTCTTCGCCAAGTGAGGCTTCAGGAATGACCTTATTGACCAATCCGAGAGTCAGGGCTTCCTGGCTGGTGATCGTATCTCCGGACAGAATCAACTCCATTGCCTTCTTTCTTCCAATGATTCTCGGCAAAATCAGGGCGGCAATGGGTGGAAAGACGCCGACTTGAATTTCAGGTTGTCCGAATTTCGCCTTCTCTGTGGCAATCACCATGTCGCAATAAAGCGCCAATTCACAGCCGCCTCCGAGTGCAGCTCCATTGACCACAGCGATGGAGGGAACCTTCAGTTTATCCATGAGCCTGAACATTTTGTGAAAGGTTGCGATCATTTGGGGCCCAAGATCCCCGAGATGATCTGCCACCTCCACCCCAACGGAAAAAGCCTTTCCTGCGGCCTGAATGACAAGGAGTTTTAAGTTTTTTTCCTGCATCAAGCTCTCTATATAGGCATTGAACTCCTCCATCATTTCAAGGTTGAGCCAGTTGAGCGGAGAACGGCTCAGGGTGATATAAGCCACACCATCTTTTAATTCCGTCTGAATATGTTTGAATGCCATCGTTTCACCTCTTTTTTCTGTAAATGGTGTTTGTGAACCGGCGTAGCGTCGGCATTTATTGCCGACGCCTTCTGCCCTCGGTCAACGAGGGCGCTACTCTAAAAAAACACCCTTTGGGCGAGGAAGTTCTCCAAACCCAAAGGGTGCAGTCTTACACATCTCATCAACCTTATTTGCTCTGGGGTTTGCCCAACACTTCCTCATAGAAGGCTTCATCCATGAGTTTGCCTTCGGCGATATTCTGACGGTACTTGATGAAATCGATCGTGTCAGCTCCGGTGATCTTCTTTGTATTGAAGGCGCCGAATCCGAGGAAGGCCTCGCCCATCATGTTGGCAGCCAGCCAGTGTCTGTTAATATTCTTTGTCTGATCCCAGAAGAATTTCTTCTTGTTCCGAATACCATCAATCGACATGATCAGACAGCCGGGGAAGAGATTCGCAAAAGTCCAGCAAATTCTCTCCACTTCAGCATCGAGCAGGGCGAAATCAAATTCATTGTTCTTCAGCTTATTGTTCACCCATTCCCGTGCCTTCTTAAATTCGTCTCCGCTCTTCATCTCTCCATAGACGAGGTCGCCGTCTTTTACATAGGTTTCGGTAATGACCTGGGGATTTCTGACCCACTGTCCTTTTTCATCCTTCAGAACGGGAACGCACTTGGAGATAAGGCCCTTGCGCCACATCTTGTAGGCAGACCACATCTCACAGCTGATGCAGCTCCACATGGCATCCTCGATCGAGAGGAAGAAAGGAAGGAAGTCAGAAGCGCCGCCCACCGGAGCGGAGCCGTGCCGGGGACCTGCCTGTCCTAAAACCGCCAGGTCGGAGGCAACGGTCAGGTCACAGGCTGTCCCAATCTCCTGCCCTCCGGCAACCCTCATCCCATTCACCCTGCAGATGACGGGCTTCTTGCACATGAGGATGGAGTCCACCATGTTGTTGAAAAGTTCCATGTAAGCCCCGTATTCCTCGGGCCTCATGCTGTAA
>VGSD01000663.1 GCA_016875155.1 Deltaproteobacteria bacterium
CGATGTCCTTTTCGGTGTTGATTCAAGTGGGAGTGCCATGGCATTGGGTCCGGTTCTTGCCGAATTGAATCGAGTCCATATCTTCTGCCACGCTGCCACCCATCGTTTAACAGAAGAACTTGTCGCTGAAAGGCGGATCCCGCAGATCTTTAGAATTTCTGTCCCTACCTATCAGGATGGTATTCTTCCTGCTTTGATTATGAAAGACTTCCCAGAAATCAAAAGATGGGCGGGGATTCACGAGGATTATGAATATGGATATGTCGCCTGGAATACATTTAAAGAAACGATGAAGAGAGTTCGTCCGGATGTCGAGTTTGTATCAATTGCATGGGCTCCTTTCTGGACCATGGATTTCTCATCCCATATTGCTGCTGTGATGGCTGAAAAACCTGATGCCATCCACACGACCAAATGGGCTGGAGAGGGCGTCATGCTCATCCGGCAGGCAATGACAATGGGTGTATTTGATAATATCAAAGCGTGGTGGCAATGTATGGGTGGTTCTGTGGATGTACTCCAGGGAATAGCAAGGGAGGTCGAGGCAGATAGGTTTAAAGGGAAACTGTGGGCTTCCGCACGTTACATCCACAACTACCCAGTCACTCCTGAAAATAAAGCCTTCGTCGATAAATTTCTGAAGAGATGGGGGCGGCACCCGAATTACTCTGCTGAAACCAGCTATTCTGCGATATATGTCATTAAGGCAGCGATTGAGAAGGCAAAATCTTTAGAAACAGCAAAACTGGTTGCTGCTATTGAAGGAATGGAAATCATGACCCCGGCAGGAAATAGATATTTTAGGCCACAAGATCATCAGGCAATCTATACGGTCCCTGGTGGAAGAGTGATTAAAAGTCCTGATTACCCTCTACCCATTCTGGGAGATCTGAGGGTGATACCGGCAAAGGATTATTACCGCCATCCACCCTTTACCCCTATCTCTGCAACAAAATAATTTCTTAACCCTTTTATCCCTCTCTCCCTGTGCCTGCCTGCCGGTAGGCAGGGGAGAGGGCTGGGGTGAGGGGGAAGAATTTTATAAGATGCTAGAAAAATTAATCTTTCAGGGCCTCATCGGTTTAAGTTTTTCAATGTACCTCTGGCTGCTTGCAGCCGGATTGACACTTGTCTTTGGAGTGTTAGGGGTTCTCAACTTCGCCCATGGAAGTCTCTTCATGCTTGGGGCCTTCGCCGCCTTCACCTTCTATGGAAAACTCGGCCTTAATTTCTGGTTTTCAATCCTTTTAAGCCTTATCAGCGTGGGTATCATCGGTGCCATCCTTGAACGATTTTTTATCCGCCGAATCTACGAGATTGATCTCCCCTACCAGTTGATTCTGACTTTCGGTTTCATTCTGGTCTTTGACGATCTTGTTAAGATAATTTGGGGAGGCGTAGCCATGATTCCTCCGATGCCCAGTTTTTTCGAAGGCAATCTCTCCATACTTGGTCGGCCTTATCCCATCTACAACCTCTTCATCATCTTTGCAGGATTGGCGGTCGCTCTCCTTCTATGGCTTATTCTTGAAAAGACCTGGTGGGGAAGAATGATCCGTGCCTCCGCATCGGACCGGGAGATGGCCGGTGCCATTGGCATCAACATCCCATTCCTGTTTACCACCGTTTTTGTCTTTTCAGCGATGTTAGCGGCTTTCGGCGGGGCCTTGGGAACGCCTGTTCGCGTAGTTGCGCCGGGAATCGGAACAGCCATGATCATCCAGGCTTTTGTCATCACAGTGATTGGTGGGTTGGGAAACTTGAAGGGAGCCTTTGTGGGCGCATTGATCGTCGGCATATTAACCTCCTTCGGGA
>VGSD01000664.1 GCA_016875155.1 Deltaproteobacteria bacterium
GAGCTTTCTCAGTGGAGCTATTACGACCGTCTATCTCTATTCAGTTTTCAAAGAACGTTTTATATCGAGATCAGATCAAGTTTAACGTATAATCGCCCCTCACCCTCCCCATTGTGACACAGTCTCTCAAGGGGGAGGGGACTTAGTCATATTTTCATGGTTCGCGTGTGCCGAACCCGGCATGTAGAATTTATTTTTCAATCCCATTGGGAGATTAAGTTTCCGTTTTGGTCGAATGGGAATTCGAAGGGGTCGCTTAGGATTTCGAGGCGAGGGTTGGATCGAACCTCCTTCAGAAGAGGGAGGGAGACGTAAAGGTATTCGAGTTCCAGCGTATTTTTCGCCCAGACGATCCGGAGATCTTTAGGATTCAGAACTCCAGAGTTATCGTGCGCTGTAGAGAGAACGTCTTGATCTCTTTCAAAGAAGATGGGGATGCGGCCATTCTCAGGACCCATTCCTGTAAGACAATTGACGGCCGTGGAGGGATAATCGATCTTCTCAAACAATCGTTTGGTGATATAGTCAACCATGCCGATTCCGGTTGCATTCCCATGGCTCTCTTCAGTAAGGTCGCGAACGAAGATCCGTGTGATCTTCGGCTTTCGGGGCTTTTGGCCCCAGATGAAAACCCTCCGCCCGATGACATTTGTGTCCATTCCCGCGCCACTGATATTTTTCCCCATCTCATCCAGGATCAGAATATCCATCTGGTCAAACGGGAGCGAAGGCGCCAACTTTTTTGCCTTCTTCAACAAGGCCTTCTCTTTTTCGACCAATTCCTCGGCCTTTACCAAATCAATAAAAGCGGTCTTGCCATACTGGTTTTCGATCAATCCCATTCCAAACAGAATAGGGAGCTTCTTGCGAATGACCGAGCTCACTTCTCCAATGATCGCGGGAAACCCATGTTTCACCGTGAGACGATGAACCATCAGCGCTCCTTGATGTTTGCCCATGCCGATGACCATCATCTTTAACAACCCACTTTCATTCTCTCCTCGAAAGTCCGTATGCGGTTTGACACGGTTGACCACGACAATCCGATCGACCTTTAAAAGATCCCGACCAATGAGAACAGGGGTTCCAAATTTGGTTCGACCGATCTCATCCACATCCATAGAAGAAATGATTGGAGCCCCAACGCTTTTCTCCGTGATGCCCAAGCTTTCCAATACCTCGATTTGACCCTGGGCCGTTGCTCCACCGTGACTTCCCATGCAGGGAATAATGACGGGAGAGGCCCCTAACTCTTTCAATCGATCGACGATCGTCTTCAGAACCCTCGGTTTGTCTTTAATACCACGGCTCCCCGCTGTTAAACCGATCCGTTCCCCCCTCTTCACCTTTTTTGACAACTCAAACTGGTCTAGGAGTTCATTCACTCTTTTCTCGATGTTTTCCAATTGGGGAGTATCGATCTTCTGACGGATTTTAAAAATTTTGGGTAGGTTTTCCATAATTGGTTTAATTCTACAATTTGAAATTTACAATTTGCAATATGCAATGGGGATTTGATCAGAGAAGGGTCTTCTCATCTTCGACATTGAAGAGGTGGATATTTTCAAGGCTGGCCTGAAGCAGGATTTCTTCGTGGAGGTTCACCTTGGTCTTGGGATCGACACTTGCAATGAGAGAATCTCGGCCTGCCTTCACATCTAAATAAATCTCATTCCCGATGGGCTCGATAATCTCCACTTGAGCCCTGAAGGTCTCGCCCTCAATAGGAGAGGAGGCCTTTGAGAGATCCTGGGGCCGGATTCCAAGAGTCACCTTCTTATTCACATGTCCCTGAAGCCTGCCTGCTTT
>VGSD01000665.1 GCA_016875155.1 Deltaproteobacteria bacterium
TTGTCTGGCATTTTGGATTCTCATAGGCTGTTCTCCTTTCTGGGCTAAGGTAAGGTCGCGCTTTCTTTAGCCTATTTTAGGATAACAGCCTTTTTTATGCACGCACTAAAAAGTGCAAGACTTTAGTTACTAAATCAGAAAAAGGGCGTCAATATGAATGGATAAAAAATCTGGGGGTTTAGAAGATTGGACCAAGGTTTATGATTATTGAGAGAGGATCGTGGTGACCGGTTGTTAAACCCCAATTGAGTAAAAAATAATTACCTCTTTGAGATATTTCCCTGATGGATAGGCTACTTCAGAGAGGTTTAAGCTTCATTTTAAAATCCCCCTCAATCCCCCTTTTCCAAAGGGGGATGATGATGGGTCCTCCCCTTTGGCAAAGGGGAGTTAGAGGGGATTTTCCAAAAATTATGACTCAATTGGGGTTAAACATTAAAGAGAAAACTGATAATGTCACCATCTTCAACGATATAATCTCTTCCCTTCTGCATATATCTCCCTACTTCTTTCACCTTCTGTTCGCTTCCGAGGTGAATGAGGTCCTGATACTTCATCACCTCTGCCCGGATGAATCCACTCTCAAAATCAGAATGAATAACCCCCGCAGCCTGAGGTGCAAGGGAGCCTTTCCGGTTGGTCCATGCCCGCACTTCGTCCGGTCCAACAGTAAAGAAAGAGATTAAACCGAGGGTTTTGTAGCAAAGCATGGTCAATCTGTCCAAGGCGGGTTGATCGAGTTGAAGTTCTTCAAGAAAGGCTTGGCGATCGGATGCATCCAGATGGGAAAGTTCCTGCTCGATCTTTGCAGAAACAACAACCCACTGAAAATCTTGCTGATCAAAATCATTCTTTAATTGATCCATCAGGGAATCCGCATTTGCCATATCCTCCCCGACATTGAGAATGATAATCATTGGTTTGCGGGTCAGAAAAGGATAACTGGCAATGAGTTTCTCTTCGGCCTCCGTAAAGAGGAAACTCTTTAAATAACGACCGCATTCAAGATGGGCTTTCATGCGAAAAAGAAGACTTTCTTCCAGAACCATCTTTTGAGGATCCTTCTTTCTATGTTGTTCTTTTTCAAGCCGCTCGAGTCGTTTTTCAACAAAAAGCAGGTCATTTAATTGCAGCTCTTCGTTAAAGAGTTGGATATCGCGATGAGGATTGATCGTGCCATGGATATGAAAGACCGAGTCGTCCTGAAACGTCCGAACGAGATGGCAGATCACATCCACTTTCTCCAGGTTCTTCAAGATTGGCTCATTTCGAGAGGCCTGTTCCTCTAAGTCGGGGAAAAGTAAAAATTCTATTTGCGCAGGGGTCTCCTGACGGGGAGCATAAATTTCCACAAGGCGATCAAAACGTACATCTCGCACCTTTGCCAATCCCAATCCATTTCCCTTTTTCCCCTCTAAATTTGGCTCTTTGCCGGTCAACAGCCGGAACAGTGTGCGTTTGCCAACCTGAGGAAAACCTGCAAGGCCGAGTTTCATTAGATTCCTTTCTTTTCAATGCAACAAAACCTCCCATACGATTTTCAGGGGCGAAGCATCGCCCAATAAAAACCTCACACGAATCTCAGGGTTGATCTTTGGAAATTCTACGAGACCACGACCTACGGAGAAACGCTCAGGAGGGATTGAATTAGATTGAATTTAAAATAACACAGGACAGAACCATTTTCAATCCTATTGGGATCGCCAGGCGAGGGAACCACCTGCCATCTAAAGTTATTCGATCGGGAGAAACATAATTGAATAAGGAGCCATCACTTTTTGATGAACCGAGGAGAATTTCTTG
>VGSD01000666.1 GCA_016875155.1 Deltaproteobacteria bacterium
CAATAATCCAAAGACGATAAAGACGGAGAGGATGATAAATCCACGCGCCACCCATGAGGTTCGAGGATTCAAACAAGCATACATGAACCTCCATTTGATCCCCAGATCCAGAATCAGAAAAGGGGCGGCGATGGAGACCATGATCGGCCCCCATAAGAGCAGAAACTTTGCGAGGTCGAAACGGACGCCCAAAAAATCAACAAAAGGAATGGACAAAGGATCGAAGGTTACCCCCGTCCAGTGGATCAGGATGCCGATGATAAATGAACCGGCCCCCATTCCTGCCAGATAGAGATAGATGGCAATGATCACCTTCCATTCCTGCTGGGGCCTGGCATACTTCATCATTCTTATCGGCTGAATGGATTCGGTTGTCATCCTTTCATCTCCCGATGAAGATTGTTCTTCATAATGAACAATCAGAATTAAGCTAATCATAGCACATAGACCCATCTTGTCAAGATTTATTGCAAGGAGCACGAGTATTAACAACCTCAAAATAGTAAAGTCATCAATTTGTAAAATCCCTCCTAACCTCCCTTTTCCAAAGGGAGGAATTACCCCTCTTTGGCAAAGAGGGGTGAGGGGAGATTTCCCAATGTTTCTGTCAAATCAATGATGAGGCTGTTAATGCCTATTGACAAAGGGGGAACTAATCCTGTATCTTAATCCAGAGAGTTCAATATGGTGAACGAATGAAAAAGAGCACCTATTCGGCGCCCTCCGTTCAAAAAGCCTTTAAAATTCTTCATGCCATCGCCGATTCTTCTTTCGGGCTTGGCGTGAGCGAACTGGCCAAACAGTTAAAGATTGGGAAGAGCACTGTCCATGGTATCACGTCTTCTCTCGAAGAGTTGGGAGTTTTGGTCCGCGATCCCATCGATAAGAGATACAATGTCGGATATACCCTGCTGGAACTTGGAAGGAAGACCTATGGAAAAATCGAATGGAGGGAGATCGCCAGGGGCCCAATGGAAAGATTAATGGATAAGGTTGGAGAGACGATCTTTCTCGGCATTATGAACGGCGATCATATCACCATTCTCGATGTTGTGGAATCTCATAATGAGATGAAGATCACCTCGCCCCCGGGGACCCGGCTGCCGCTTCTTGCAGGGGCCACCGGAAAGGTCTTCCTCAGCCAGCTCGATGAGAAGAAAACGAGGGAGATCCTCCAGAAGGTGGAGTTGATGAGGTTTACGCCAAAGTCATTGACCGACCCTAAAGTTTTTCTTAAACAGGTCGAGGAGACCAGGACAAGGGGGTATGCCATTGATGATGAAGAGTATCTCATCGGCGTGAGAGCCATTGCAGCCCCGATTCAAACGGTTTCCCTTCCTCCTGCTGCCATCTGGGCCGTGGGGTTTACTTCGAGCCTCAATGACCAGAAGATGAAAAGGGTCGTCCCAGAGGTTCAAGAAGCTGCCCAGGACATCATCCGCTCAATGCAAAAAAGGGGACAGGCTACTTTTTCTTGAAGGAAGAAGGAGGAGATTTTACCCAAATTGAGCGGTTTTTTTAAGAAAGAAACAGCGACAACGGGGTTTTGGCTGGGATTTTAAATCACCTGACAGGTGATTTTCCTCTTTGGGTTGAAGATGTTGTAGGGGAGCCCCCTCCCTGCCTGCAGCAGGCAGGCGCGGGCTCCCGAACTGGGCGGCCACACCTGTGTGCCATAGCACTTCGGTGTGCAGGCACAGAGGACCGCACCTACAGAAGCAAAATGTTCACAGAAAAACCGCTCAATTTAGGTTTTAATTAAAAAAGTAGCCTGTCCCCTTTTTTTAGAAGGAGCGGAGG
>VGSD01000667.1 GCA_016875155.1 Deltaproteobacteria bacterium
TCCAGAAGAACTGGACCTTCATGGAGAGGTCAGGATCACACCAAAGGAGGCCGTTCGGGGAACCAGAAAGTTGATCGCTATCCCCCAGGGATTGAAGAAGAGGAATCTATGGGTAACGATTCCGCCGGACATCCGGGAGGGAACTCGATTGCGCTTGAAGGGCTTGGGCCGGGCGGACAGGGATGGCCATCGAGGCGATCTTTTCCTCGAAGTCCGGATCTTAAATTAACCCTCCATCCAATCGCACCTTTCCCGGCACCCTCCTGATCTTCCGGGGAGCTGCCCTCCAGATGTTAAGACAGGCAAAGAGGGCACAGAGAATCATCGCAATAAAAACCGGGACATAACTTCCCGTCAGGTCATAGACAAAACCCGCAACCCATGCCCCGAACGCCCCTCCTGCTCCCACAAATATCATGAGCGTCCCAAAGATACTCCCATAACTCCGCCCCTCAAAAAAATCAGCGGCAATCAGGGGAGGAAGGGCTGCCGTCACCGCATATCCCATACCAAATGAGATGGCATAGAAGTATGTTAGAGCGGCTGAAGTGAAAAAATGGAATAGGATAAGAAAGATCATCCCTAATATTGAAAAGGTAATCCCGATGGTATAAGTTATTTCCCTTCCGATCCTGTCTGACAAAACCCCCCAAAAAATTTTGCTCCCCAGGCTCACGATGCCTACGATACCCACGATATACGAAGCAAAAAGGGCCTCCAAATGATGATCGACGAAGAAAGCCACCTGATGAGTGAAGATGGCTTGAGTAATCAAATTGCCTGAAAAGAGTGAAATGCCCAAGAGCCAGAACGGTTTCGTTCGGATCGCCTGTCGAACTGTCCAGGACTGTGAAGTCCATTTTTCATCGACAATGAATGGATCTTTGATGACCGTGTGTGCACTTCCTACCTCAAGGAGAGGATCTGAAATAGTTTTGGGAGGTCTTTTTAAAAACGCAATGGCCATGGAGATGACGATAACGGGAATAAAGATCGCCATGATTCGATAGGTCATCCTCCATCCTACACGGGTGATGAGATATTGTACGGAAGGAACGCAAACCAAAATTCCAATCCCTATTCCGGAGGAGATGATGCCCATCGCCAATCCCCTCTTCTCCTTAAACCAGGACTGTACGATCGTGATGTTGGGCACCCATCCGGCGGCGCCCAATCCCACCGCAGTGATGACACTGAAAAAAAGATAAAATTGCCACCAGGTCTGAATCAGACTGCAAAGGGCGAGCCCTATTCCTAAAATCAGCGATCCAATGATGATCACCTTTTTCGGACCGATGGAATAGACCATGCTTCCTGCAAAAGGGCTGATTAAACTGCTCACGATGATAAAAAAGGAGAAGGCGCCGGCGCCAACCGAACGGCTCCAGCCAAACTCTTTCAAAAGAGCCACGAAGAAAACCGAAAAGGCATACCAGATCCCAAAAACGAGGGCTAAGGTGGTGAAGCAGACGCCAACAATAACCCAGCCAAAGTGAAAAGTGTTTTCCTTTTTCATAAGGGAACGATTCCCCCTTCGATAAAATTACTTGGGGGGAAGGCGGGTTGTCAATGAAAAAAGATTTGAAATCGTTTGCTGAAATGGTTAATGTGGGAAGGTTCTATCGCCAAAGGCGGAGGTTATTCTGAGGAGTATGATAATGGCCAATCGCAACCTGCACGAAAACAGTCTCAACCCTTTCTTTGATCCACAGAGTATCGCCGTGATTGGGTCCTTGAAAGAAGGGTTGTTTGGAGGTTTGGTAGTCATCAGGTCCCTGCTCAATGCAGGTTTTAAGGGA
>VGSD01000668.1 GCA_016875155.1 Deltaproteobacteria bacterium
CTCAGCGATAAACTCTTTAGGGATAAGGTCAACCCGGATATTTTTCTTTCTCAACTGCTCTGCTGTGGCAGGGCCGATGGCACAGATTTTTGATCCTGAGAGGAGGTGGCGGTTCTTCCCTTTCTCTTTCAACCTCTGAAAGAAGAAATTGACACCATTGGCGCTGGTGAAGATCACCCAGTCGTAGGATTTGAGTTTGGCGACTGCATGGTCCACTCCCTTCCAACTGGAGGGAGGAACGATCTCGATGGTTGGAAATTCGATGACCTCTGCTCCAAGTCTCTTGAGTCGGGTCGTAAATTCTCGCGACTGCTCTCGGGCACGGGTGATGAGGATCTTTTTTCCCAGGAGTGGTTCATTGCTCATGTTCCATCGTCCGTAGTGGTTATTTATTATAGACCTCTTCCAGAATCTCTTTCGCTCCTTTATCCAGGAGGACCTGGGCCAATGAGATTCCAAGGACCTCTGCTTTTTCTATGGGACCTTCCACATGATGTCTCAGCAACTGTTTTCCGTCGATTGTCCCGACGAGGCCATCGAGATGGAGGTTTGAATCAACGATCCGGCCAAAAGCGGCAATGGGGACCTGACATCCCCCTTCGAGCCTTTTAAGAAAGGCCCTCTCTGCCGTAACGGCAACCGATGAATCCGGATCATTCAAAAACCTGATCTTTTCTTCCACTTCAGCATCGCCCACCCTCGTCTCAATTCCCAGCGCTCCTTGCCCAATTGCAGGAAGTGAGAAATCCGCAGGAAGGATCTCCGTGATGCTTTCATCCAGACCGAGTCTTTTCAGTCCGGCACAGGCAAGGACAATTCCATCGAGGCTCAGCGTCTTCAACTTTTTCAAACGTGTGTCCAGATTCCCTCTGAGGGGGATCAATTGAAGATCACTCCTGAAATGGAGCAATTGAGCCTGGCGTCTCAGGCTGCTTGTGCCGATCTTTGCCCCCTTGGGAAGGTTTTTTAAAGAGATTCCTTCTCTTGAGATAAAGGCATCACAGGGGTCTTCTCTCTTTGTGATGACTGAGAGGTGGAGACCTTCTGGAAACTCCGTGGGGACATCCTTGATGCTATGGACAGCGAGATCGATTCTCTTGGCAAGAAGGGCTTCCTCGATCTCCTTGACAAAGAGGCCCTTTCCCCCGATCTTTGCAAGCGGAGCGTCCTGAATTTTATCGCCCGTCGTTTTTATTTTAACCAGGGTCACCCTGAGTTTGGGGTGCGCCTGTTCTATTTTTTCTTTTACCCAGTTGGCCTGAAAGAGAGCAAGCTGGCTTCCCCGGGTTCCGATTCTCATTTCACGTAGGGTCATCGAATGGTTATCCCTCTCAGAAATTCTGCACATTGTTCCGGCAGGGTCGTGTTGATATAGATGCCTGTCCCAATTTCGAATCCGGCAGGCGTGGTCAATTTGGGAACGATGACGAGGTACCAGTGATGATATTTGACCTCACTACCCTCTGTGGGAGCGGATCGAATGATATAGTTGTAATCCGGATCGTTCAATCCGACATAAAGCCTCTTGAGCGTATTCTGAAGCACAGAGGCAAATTCCGTCAATTCTTCGTCCGAGATCGAAGCAAAGGAGGAACGATGGATCTTTGGATAGATTCGGGTTTCAAAGGGAGAGCGGGAGGCAAAGGGGCAGAGGACGAGAAAATATTTCGACTCCTCCACCACTCTTACCTCCTGGCGTCGTTCCTCCTCCATCATTCCACAATAGATGCAGTCCCCATAGGTGTCGCAGGCAAGCTGAGACTGGTAGAGCGGATTTCTCACATGGGGAGGGACGA
>VGSD01000669.1 GCA_016875155.1 Deltaproteobacteria bacterium
AAATTGAGGTGGAGGTCATTTCAGAGAGCGAATCCCTTCCCCCCTCTTCCCTCGATTCAGAGCTTTATCGGGCGATTGAAAAGTTTGCCTCGAAGAATCATCCCGGCTGTCCGGTCGTCCCCTTTCTTCTTCCCGGCGCCACCGACAGCCGCTTCTTAAGGGAGAAAGGAATCCTCACCTACGACTTCTGTCCCTTCCAATTGACAGAAAAAGAGTTGATGAATGTCCACGCAAACAACGAACGCATCGACCTGGAGAACCTAAGGTTTGGGACAAAGGCAATCCTCGAAATCCTAAAAAACATAGCAACGTAAAAAGGAATCCATAATAGATCGGACATATCCTTGTCTAAATCCTCCGGTAAACCTTCTACCGTTCGCCCTGAGGCTCTCGAAGGGTGAACGGTTGGGTCAGGGTAGGCTTGTGGAAAGATGCGTAGGTCAAGATGAGATTGGGGGTCTCAACATTGCACATGTTTAATCTTTGAGCAATCTGACCCTTTAATTTCTTCAAGGCAGGCTCTTCTCTAATCGCCTGCTCCAGTCTCCGGGAAGCCTGGTTCACTGCTGACGCTCCCATCTCATGAAAAGCGCCTATCTCCTTTTTTGTCCACTTAAGGGGGCGGGGTTGCATTATATCGGAACCAATCTTCTATAGAATCTACGCGTTGGTTTCCTCTGGCTTTTTGCTTCACCTTTTCCTGGGCCTTCTCAATGGCAGAGCTGATGACGGAATGACTGATATGATCCTTTTCGTTCCAACCCAGACTCTTTAATAGACTTACCACCCTCTCACCCCCGAACAGTTTAAATAAAGGTTCATCAAGGGCGCAATGGAAACGGATCCTCGACCGACAGGGAAGACGGGACATGAAAGAAAATAAAACTTCATCCTCTTCTTTCAGGGGGTGATGCTCGGCGGCGATCATCAGAACCTCTCCGTTCTTTATTTCGGGCTCGCCTAATTGCTGGATGCATGTGTCCAATTCAGATAATTTCTCAGCCATGATAAGCAAGATAGGGGCTCTTTCTTCTTTCCATTCTCCCATATGAAAACTGAAAGATTGGTCGTAGTCTTTAAAGTTCAGGTTCTTTCTTTGAAACTGTTGTCTCATCTCGATGAGGGTCTTTTGGAAGTGTGCGGTGGTTAGAATGAGGAGATATTGATTCTGTTCCTTGATCATTTCGTCAACCATTCCGTTCCACTTCAATTCGGAGGTTGCCCAGATCCGATCCCCTTCCCTTGCAAACTTTTTCTTCTTAAAAAACATCTTCTCTTATACCCCAATTGAGCCAAAAAATAGTTCCTCCCCCCACGGTGAACTATGGGGAACGTAGGTTCTAAAGCATTTTAAGGTATTTCCTCAAATCTGGCATCTCTTCCATGGCAGCCAAACGATTGACCGAAGAAGTCGTCACCCCAAGGAACCGAGCAACCGCCGCCCCAGGGTATCCCATCTTTCCCACGGCTAACTGACAAAACACCCTCCGCCCTTTCGCAACCCTTTTCTTCCTCATCCCCGAACACAACTCCGACTCCTCTATCCCCTCTCCTTTAACAATTATCTCCGCAAAGGTAGCCAAATCAGGAACCCTCCGAGACAGTCTCAGCGTCTCTTTTTCTCTCTCTTCAGCCTCCAACATTAGCCTCTTAATAAATTCCTCCCCCCCCAATATCCTCTCATCCGAGGCTACTTTGATCCCTTTCCTCCTCAAGGATAGTACCTGGGACCATCCCCCAAGGCTTCGGATCAATCCTCCACCCACCAACTCCGGTCTCCTCCCCTGCGATACT
>VGSD01000670.1 GCA_016875155.1 Deltaproteobacteria bacterium
TGTTCATTTACAGCACCACTCTATCATTCGTGGTTCTTGGAGCCATCCCTGTTTTTGCCCTGCTTTCCCTGATCATCACTCCCATGTTACGGCACAGGCTTGATGAGAGGTTCAACCGGGGCGCAGAGTCACAGGCCTTTCTGGTTGAGATGGTGACAGGCGCTCAAACCGTAAAGGCCATGGCTGTTGAGCCTGAAGTCCAGAAGAGGTGGGAAAGTTTACTTGCAAATTATGTGAAGGCTTCCTTTAGAACTTCTAAGCTCTCCGGAGTGGCTGGTTCGATAGGTCAATTGATTGAACGGGGATCTACTCTTGCCATCCTCTGGCTTGGCGCTCACCTGGTGATGAGAGGGGATTTAACGGTTGGACAATTAATTGCCTTCCAGATGCTTTCAGGCAGGGTGAGCGGGCCCGTGCTCAGGCTTGTTCAACTCTGGCAGGATTTTCAACAGACAGGGCTTTCGATCCGAAGACTGGGAGATATCTTCCACGCTACTCCTGAGCCTTCTCTCAATGTCACCAAGACAAGGTTTCCGGCCATACAAGGCCACATCCGATTGGAAGGGGTGAGATTTCGGTACCGTTTAGACGGACCCGAGATCATCAGGAATGTCCATCTGGATATCAAGCCGGGCATGGTCCTTGGAATCGTTGGTCGAAGTGGATCCGGCAAGAGCACCCTGGCCAAGTTGATCCAGAGGCTTTATCTTCCTGAAGCAGGAAGAATCCTGATCGATGGAATAGACCTCAGCCTTGCTGATCCTGCATGGCTGCGAAGGCAGATCGGAGTTGTGCTTCAGGAGAGTTTTCTCTTTAACGGAAGCGTGAGGGATAACATTGCTTTTCACTATTCTCAGGCTTCAATGGAAGAGGTCATGAAGGTGGCGAGCCTTGCAGGAGCTCATGAGTTTGTACTCGAACTACCGGAGGGGTATGACACAATCGTCGGGGAAAGAGGAACTGCGCTTTCAGGAGGGCAGAGGCAGAGGATCGCCATTTCGCGGGCGCTTCTCACCAATCCGAGAATCCTGATTTTTGATGAGGCTACATCTTCTCTCGATTCAGAATCCGAAGCGATCATCCAGAGGAATCTGAGGCAAATCTGCCGTGGGAGAACGGTCATTCTCATCGCCCACAGGCTCTCCACACTGAGGATTGCTGAAGGGATTATTGTTTTGGAGCGGGGAGAAATTGTTGAATCGGGAACACATGATGAGTTGATGGAAAGGAAAGGACTGTATCATCACCTGCAAGTCCAGCAGAATGTAGAATTGAGGATATAGATAAATGGGAAAAGGGAAGTCAGAAATGGGAAGTAAGAAGATGCAAATAGGGAAAGAGAAATAGAAAAAAATTTACTGAAGAATACGTTACCCACGAACCATGAAAATCGTTCATGTTAGTAACCATATTAGTCATTCCTGCCCCGATTTCCATCGGGATAAACTTCAGAAGGAATCCAGATCCTTTTACTGGATTCCCGTTTGCACGGGAATGACAAATTGTGCGGAATGGAGAATTCTATTTTCAACGTAATTTAAAAAATGGGAAATAAGTTCAGATAACTTCCTATTTCTCACTTTCTATTTCCTATTTTAGTGGTGATATGAAAAAAGACCATTTGGATTATGAATTTTTGCCGGAGGCTGCGGAGATTGAGGAGACGCCTCCTTCTCCTATTGGGAGGATTATCTTGTGGACGATCGTTTTGCTGATGGTCGCCGCTTTTCTCTGGAGTTATTTCGGGAAAGTGGATGAGGAGGTTGTAGCCAGGGGAAAAGTGATCC
>VGSD01000671.1 GCA_016875155.1 Deltaproteobacteria bacterium
TTCCTCGGTGAGCAATGGCATCCCCCTTCAGAGGAGGAAGGGATTGATAGGGGACGGATCTTGGAATCAGGATCCCTCCGGAAACATCTATGTTCCCTACCAACCCGTTGAGAGCAGCAATAGCCATCTGATGGAAGGGATGATCACGATTGCCGATCGCCAGAGAGGGTTGAGTCGATGAAAACTCTCTGGCCAGACGGATGAGTTGATCGATAGGAACGCCTGTCTTTTTGGATACGACATTAGGTTCATATTCAGAGAGGACATACTCTTTGAATCCAGGATACTCCCGACCATCCGGACCTGTCCATTTTTCGAATCCGAAAGTCTGCCCAGAAATGAACTCCTTATGATGGAGACCTTCCTTGATGATCATGTGGGCGATGCCAAGAGCGAGAAACCCTTCGGTGCCGGGTTGCACAGGAACCCATTCATCGGCTTTAATAGCGGTGAAGGAAAGACGTGGCTCGATCTGGACAAGTCTTCCACGTATACCTGGTCTTCCTCTTCTGAAATGCCCGTAGCCCCTTAGCATCTGAACCGGAGACCAGGGTGATTCCAAAATTCCAGAACCGAAAGAGAGGATGTATTGAGCGTTTTCAATATCATAGGCTGGAAAGCTACGGACCCCTTGGGTGAGGAAGAGCCCCTCTATAGGGGGATCTTCCCAGCGGAATTGATTGTCGACATAATTCGGTGAACCAAAGGAATTGAGAAAACGATCCCAGAGCGAACGCATCAGTCCACGATATCTTCCACCCAGGACTACAAGCTGATGAGACTCTCCTTTCTGCCGAAGGTCTTTTAAAGATCCAGAAACGAGTCCGAGGGCTTCTTCCCAGGTGATCGGTTGAAACTGTTCTTCTCCCCGTTTTCCAGTTCTTTTGAGTGGTGAGCGAATACGGTCTGGGTCGTAGAGTCCTTGAAGTGCGGCAATACCTTTGGGGCAGAGAGTACCACGGTTCACAGGATGCAATGGATTTCCAGCAATGTTGACAGCCCAGCCATCAATGACCTTGACCAGCATTCCACAGCCTCCGGTGCATTGACCGCACACGGTTGGAATCCATTTTTCAACGCCCGGTTTATTCGACTTTTCAGCGGGAGGAAACTGATTCCATTTCCAGAAGCCACCCCCGAGGGCAATGGCTGCTCCGGTTCCCGCTCCCATTTTCAAGAAATCACGTCGATCAATCTTCATCCCTAACCTTCATAGTCATTTAGTTCGGAGTTCGTAGTTCGGAGTGTTTAAATCGAATCTCCGAACTCTAAACTCCGAACACCGAACTTTTTTAGACATGACATGCCAGGCAGTCGTTGTTTGCCTTAGTCTTCGTATGGCAGTCCATGCACCATTTCATGGTCATCTTCACCCACGGCGTTGTAGGAGGCTTCTCACTCTGCCCGATATCGCCATGGCAATTTTTACACTCCATTCCGGCCAGTACGACATGGCGCCGATGGGAAAAGAAGACGTCATCAGGCTGCTGGTAAACCCGTTTCCAGGGAATGTCTTCACCTTTTTTCTGAAACTGTCTGATCTTTTCTTCGTCCGGATGCCTGGTAATAGACTCTTTGTGACACTCCATGCAGACAGATACTTTGGGCATGCCTGAAAAGGTTTGCTCTTTGAAATGAGAGTGGCAGGCGGCGCATTCTACGCCTTGTTCCTGATGTTTCTTGTGGTTGAATGAGATAGGTTGTTCAGGCTTGAAGCCTGAACCGAAGTTGATGAGAAGGAGGAGAATTGCAGTCCCGATTGCTAATCCAATCAGGAAGGATTTCA
>VGSD01000672.1 GCA_016875155.1 Deltaproteobacteria bacterium
ACATTCCTACGAAGCAGATGAGAAAAGCAAGATGATAAGCCTCAGCCGGATAGGCATTGTTTACCCGGGGAAAGGATTCGATCACTTTTCCAATGACTGGCATGAAGAGGGCCGCCCCTGCCATCGTGAAGAAGTTGAGGTAAGTGATCACCAATCCTGAGATTGCAATGGGAAAAGAGTCTTTGGCATGAGCGTAAATCGACATTACAGAGCCGTGGAAGAAACCGATAAAGAAGAAGATGAGACCGAACAGAAGTGGATGCTCGATCCTCCATAAACCGATGAGGGGAAATAGGCTGAGACAGTAAAAACTCAATCCCACCAGGGCAACGCCCTTACGCGATTGAGAGTAGTGGTCTGAAAGACGACCCCCGATAGGACTTCCCAGAATGACACCAACGGCCAACAGGATCAGGAGATTTCCTGCCTGCACGGGTGAAAACCCCTTGATATAGATCAGATAAGGCCCTAACCATAAGCCCTGAAGACTGACAAAGACGCCATATCTAAAAAATGCCACTGCTCCGAACTGCCAGAAGGCAAGGGAGCTTATGATGAGGCGGATCGATTGCCAGATTCCTATCTCTGATTTATCGAGAGGGGCAGAGGTATTCCTGCTCTCCGTCTTTTCCCCTCTTAAGATCCAGAAGACCAAGAAGCCGAGAAGTATGGTTATGAATCCGGTGATGATAAACGTCGTTCTCCACCCTATCGTGGAAGTGAGAAAGGCGAGGGGAGAGGCGGCAAAGATATTCCCTGTGGTTCCCACAGCAGAGATCAGGCCCACAAGGGTAGCAAATTGTTCCGAAGGATATCGCAGGATAAATGTTTTGAATGCACCCATCAACATCGGAGCCATTCCAGCCCCAATCAGTACTCTTCCGAAGAAGACGGCATGAAAAGTGTTTCCAAAGGCGAATAGAAAGGCTCCAAGGGCTCCGATGAGGCAGGAGAGAGACATGATCATGCGAGGACCAATTCGGTCGAGCATGGGGCCCAAGGGGATCTGGAGCAGGGTGAAAGCGTAAAAGAACGCACCTCCGAGAAGGCCTAACATTTCTGCATTCAGCCCGAGATCCTGGATGAGATTTGGGGCGATGACCGCACTGGAGACCCGGTAAAATTGGGAGAGGGTAAAGAGGGCTGACAGGATGGAGAAGATTATGATGTATCTGGGTGAGTTGGATGGTTCTCTCATAAATGATTGTAAAAGACCGATTCTCGAAGAAAAGAAGGGACTGACCTTTACAAATAGGCTCTTGACCAGTATATTATTTAGGCCCGAAATAAATCAAGAGTATTTGAAGAGCGAGGGAATGGTATGAAAAGGGTTAAAAATTACATCAATGGAGAATGGGTTGATTCGAAAACAAAGGAGTATGGCGATGTCTGGTGTCCAGCCAGCGGCGAGAAGATCGGGGAAGTCCCTTTTTCAACAGCCGAAGATATTGACAAGGCGGCTCAAGCGGCCAAGAAGGCCTACTGGGAATGGCGATGCACTCCTCCTCTGACGCGAGCCAGATACTTTTTCAAACTTAAGGACCTCTTTGAAAAAGCCTTTGAAGACATTTCCCGAACCCTGGTCACCGAGGAGGGGAAGACGCTGGATGAATCGAGGGGCGAGGTGCGCCGGATGATTGAGAATGTGGAGCATGCCACAGGCGTGACCACCCTGATGACAGGTTATAATCTCGAAGATATTGCCCAGGGGATCGACTGCACGGCCGAACGTCAGCCCATCGGTGTCTTCGGAGTCATTGCTCCATTCAATTTTCCGGCCATG
>VGSD01000673.1 GCA_016875155.1 Deltaproteobacteria bacterium
GAAGGTTCATTCCGTTTTGACTTCAAAGAAGAGAAAGTTTTTTTAGATGGTTTTATCCGTTCAGCGCTTTTCAGGCTTTCTCCAAAAGGATATATGGGTTTTGATCAAAAAATGGATATTCCTGTCGAGCTGAAGGTTGCGCCTGAACTGAGCAAAAGCCTCTCAAAAGAGCTTGCCAAGACTAAATTCATGACGGATGAGCAGGGATGGACGGTCATTCCGCTGAAAGTCAAAGGAACTGCCGAAAAGCCGGATGTCACCCTTGACACCGGAAAGCTGGTCAAACAGGTCGTCCCTGAATTGACCAGAGAGATCGAGAAAAAACTGTTCCAGAAAAAGAAATCGAAATAGAACAAGGATCGAGTCAAAAAAAGGGGGCATGTGATGGGGAAAATAATCCAGATTTATCAAAATAAACTGAGGCCACGTCTTAAGAAGATCCTCATCGGTCTTGTCATTTTCTTTGTCGTTTTTACCCTCGTTGGCTTTTTTGTCATCCCCCCCATCTTAAAATCTGTTTTGGTCAAGAAACTTTCAGAGACCCTGAAGCGAGAGGTAACGATCACCCAAATCAAATTGAATCCGTATACGCTTTCCTTAACGGTGAGAGGATTTCTGATTAAGGAGCGCGGCAGTTCGGAAACCTTTGTATCGTTTGATGAACTTTTCGTCAATCTCCAGAGCCTCTCTGCCTTGAAGTTGGCTCTGGTTTTAAAGGAGATCCGGTTGACGAACCTTTTTGTAAAAATCAGCCGACATTCGGACGTGTCCTATAATTTCTCTGATTTGATTGAAAAGAAGACGGAGACTCCCCCTGCTGAGAAAGGAACACCCCTTCGGTTCTCTTTAAATAACATTCAACTCATCAATGGAAACATTGAATTCTGGGATGGGCCCAAACAGACCAAGCATACCATAAAAGAACTGAACATCGGCGTTCCCTTTGTATCGAATATTCCATCCCAGATTGATATCTTTGTGCAACCCTCCTTTTCCGCCAAAGTGAATGAGACGCCTTATAAACTTCAAGGGAAGACCAAACCTTTTGGGGATACCCTTGAGACCATTTTTGACATTCATATTGCCGACCTGGACCTTCCTTATTATCTCGCCTATCTCCCTATGAAATTAAATTTCAAAATCGTTTCTGCTCTTCTTGATGTCCAGACACAGATTACCTTTATTCAACACCGCGATAAGCAACCCTCCTTGACGGTGACGGGAAATGTCAATCTGAAAAAAGTGGCTCTTGATGATAACAAGAAGAGTCCTTTGTTCAGGCTTCCTCTACTTGAAATCGGGATTGCGCCCACAGAACCTCTCCGGCAGATCATCCACCTGTCAAAGATTTCCATCCAGTCCCCTGAACTGGAAGTGCGGCGTGATGATCAAGGAGTCATCAATCTTCAAACCCTCATACCTGAAAAAGGCGAAACGAAATCCGCTCCCCCAAAAAGTGAAGCATCGCCCCCCTTGGTTTTAGATATCGATGAGATACACCTTACGGGAGGCAAGGTCACGTTCTCCGATCTTTCCAGAAATCCAACCTTTAAAACCATCTTGACCCCGATTGCCCTAAAGGTGGATCATTTCAGTAATGGTAAGGACAAAAAAGCGGTGTATGCACTTTCCCTCCAAACAGAAGCCAAAGAGAGTTTAAACTCGAAGGTGAATTTTCAATGGATCCCCTTGGTGCAGGAGGGGCTTTGGAGATCAAATCGATTCCATTAAAGAAATATGCGCCTTATTATCGGGATAGCATTCTCTTTGATATTGAAGAGG
>VGSD01000674.1 GCA_016875155.1 Deltaproteobacteria bacterium
GAAAATTCTTTAGTTTATGGACAGACTCTAATTAGATCTACCCATCAGAAATCAGGGTGAGAGGAAAGCGCTCTGTCTCACACGGAACGGCTACAGGGTCTTTGCAAAAGAATCATTCAATTTAGGTCTTAATAGTATGATATCGCAGGGGCTGATCCAATCTATTTTGGAACGTTACGCTTTACCGAGAGATGCCATCCATGGTGTGTCGCACTGGGCACGGGTGATGGAGATTGGAGTTTTTATGATTTATAAAATCTCCCCTGGCCCCTCTTTTCCAAAGAGGGGGAGAAAACGATCAGAAATCCCTCACTGATTTCAGTTTTGGGTTAGCAATCCGACGACTTCCATGTGGTAGGTTTGGGGGAACATGTCGATGAGACGGACTCTCTGGAGAGAGTATCCTTTTTCATAGAATAAGCCAAGATCTCGGGAAAAGGTGGTGGGTTCACAGGAAACATAGACAATTTTTTTCGGCTTCAATCCTGCTATGAGATCGATAATTTTTTTGCAGCCTGCCCTCGGAGGATCAAGGATGATCTGATCAGGTCTTCCCTTATTCCAGTCTTTTAAAACTTCTTCCACCTCTCCTTCAATGAAACGAGCATTTTGAATCCCATTTCTCTCCGCATTGAATTGTCCATCCTTAATAGCCACTTTGTTTCCTTCGATACCCCAGACTTCTCCTGCCCGGATAGCCAGGGGAAGGGTGAAGTTTCCAGCACCGGCATAGAGGTCGAGAACCCGCTCGGCCTTGATGGTACTGGAGAATTCGACCACAGTCTGGATTAACTTTTCATTCTGTTCAAGATTGACCTGAGAGAAACTCCCAGGAGAGATTCGAAATGAGAGGTTTCTTTCTTTTTCACCATCTGGGAAAGGGACCGTAAATGACAGGGATGGGTTGCCAAGGGAAGTCCATTCCCTTTTTCCTGAAATGGCTATGCCCTGGAGAACCGGTTGGCTCACCCCCTCCCTTTCCCTCCCCCATCGAGGGGGAGGGTAGGGGTGGGGGAGGAATTGTTTTGCAAAATGTTCCAATCGTTGATCGTTCGAACGTGAGGGATAGGGATGAAATATGAGAATCCCTTTCTCTTCCTGAGGAGAGACATTGATTTCGATTTCTTCAATGCTTGGAAAATGATCCCGTTGATCTCGAAGAATTGAGATGATCTGGTTAGCAAGCGGATGAGAGATCGGACAATGAGTGATATCAACTATCCTATGGGATCTTTCCTGATAGTAACCCATGGCCTTTTCCTTTACTCTTAATTGGACCCTGACACGGTAGCCATAAGGTTTTGGAAAAGGGACCACATCTACAAGGGGCATTTGGTCGAGCTTTCCCAATCGTTTAAGGGTTTCAATTAAGATCGCTTGTTTCATTTCTCCATGGATGGAAGGGTCAATGTGTTGCCACTGGCATCCTCCGCAAATCCCGAAGTATGGGCAGGGCGGATCGATTCTCCAAAGAGAAGGTTTAATCATCCGGACCAACTTCCCTATGGAATATCTCTTCTTTTCTTCAGTGACTTCAATCCAAACCTCATCCCCTGTGACGGTATAAGGGATGAAGAGGACCTTTCCATCCAATCGTGCCACACCATATCCACCAAAGGCGATGGAATCAATCTTTACCTTCATGTTCATAGCTTAAAAAATGGAGACGAATGGCACGAATGGCAACAAATGACACGAAGAGGTTTTATTCGTGAAATTCGTTATCATTAGTGTAATCCGCCAAATCCTTCTTAAAGTTAGTTTGTAGTAATTAT
>VGSD01000675.1 GCA_016875155.1 Deltaproteobacteria bacterium
AGGAGTATTGGTGGCTCTTTCCCGGTTTCCAGGAAGAAGGATTGTCGTAAGTATCATTAACACAGGCATGGCGCTTCCACCTGTCGTTGTAGGTCTCTTCGTCACCATCTTCCTTTGGAGGAATGGCCCCCTTGGAGTTTTAGGGGTCCTTTATACCCCTACCGCCATGATTATTGCCCAGACGGTTATTGCCACCCCGATCGTCATGGGGATTACGTTGGCTGCGATTCAACAACTCCCTCAAAAACTTCGACTCCAAATTCTGGCACTCGGGGCAACCCGAATTCAGATGGTCTGGATTTTGATCAAGGAAGCGAAACTTCCACTTCTGGCAGCAGTGATGGCGGGATTTGGTGGAGTGATATCTGAAGTGGGAGCTTCCATCATGGTAGGCGGTAATATTAAAGGTTATTCTCGTGTATTGACTACAGCGACCGTGATGGAAACGAGCCGTGGAAACTTCGACGTTGCCATCGCTCTGGGGATTATCCTTCTCCTGCTTGCTTACTTTATCAATCTGATCCTCACGAATGTTCAGCAGAGGGAAAGGCCGAGATAGCAATGATTGTGGATTGCGGAATGCGGAATGAAAGAACTTAAACCTATACTTGAGGCAAAAAATCTTGAAGTTAAACAAGGAGGCGTGATTACACTGAACGTTCCGTCCCTTTCCGTCCAGCAAGGAGAAACCCTATCTCTCATCGGACCAAATGGGGCAGGAAAAACAACTTTACTCCAGACTTTGTGCTACCTTCTCAAACCGGTCCGGGGCGAAATTTCTTTCAGAGGAGAAAGAATAAACTCAGGTCATTCCGTTTTCACCTACCGGAGGAAGTTAGCGATGGTCTTTCAGGAACCCCTTCTCTTCGATACCACTGTTTTTGAAAATGTTGCCTCTGGGTTAAAAATCAGGGGAATGAAAGGACAAGATATCCGACGAATAGCGATGGATCAATTAGATCGATTCGGTATAGGTCATCTGAACCGTCGCTCTGCACGAAAAATTTCTGGGGGAGAGGCCCAGCGGACCAGTCTTGCACGGGCCTTCGCCCTGCAGCCAGAAATCCTTTTTCTCGACGAACCCTTTGCCTCTCTTGATCCTCCGACCCGCGAGTCTCTGATCGAAGATTTGGAAGATGTTCTTCGGCAGACCCGAACGACAACACTCTTTGCCACACATGATCGGCAGGATGCCCTCAGGCTTTCAGATCGAATTGCGGTTATGAATGCTGGAAGGATTCTTCAAATCGGTTCTCCGAGTGAAGTGATGAATCAACCCAAGGATGAGTTTGTTGCCTCCTTTGTAGGAGTGGAGACGATTCTTAAGGGAACGGTGATCAAGAAGAATGGTGGAACCTTTGTAGCTTCTGTTTCAGGGAATGAAATAGAAGCCGTGGGGGATGTGACTTTGGGAGAGACCGTTATTTTATGTATTCGACCAGAGCATGTGACACTCTCGACTCAACCCCAAAGGGAAGCAACCAGTGCGAGAAATGTCTTTTCTGGAAAGATTCTGAAGATTGCCCCTTTTGGCCTCTATCAGAAAATCCACCTTGATTGCAAGTTTCCGCTCGTCGCTTATGTTACCAACCATTCCTTAGAGGAATTGTCGTTAACAGAAGGGAAAGAAGTGAGAGCTTCTTTTAAAGCCACCGCCATCCACGTGGTAAGGAAAAGAGAAGGTTGAGGGGATTTGGGTTAGGCGATTTTTAGGAGGATATAATTTTTCGTGCCGCCCGGGGTTTTGACGGCTACCTCGTCA
>VGSD01000676.1 GCA_016875155.1 Deltaproteobacteria bacterium
AAGATTCAGGCCTTGTTATCAACGGATAAACTCCTTCAGGATCCATTGATTGCTTTTGTGGATGAAAACATTTGCAGCGGGTGCGGTATCTGTGTTGAGATCTGTCCCTATGAGGCAAGGGAGATAGATCCCCACCGGGGGATCTCGATTGTCCATAGTGCACTCTGTCAGGGATGCGGAGCCTGTATTGCGGCTTGCCCAAATTTTGCTTGTGAGTTAAGAAATAGTTCGTCCGTTCAGACCCTTCGGATGATGGACACGTTTGTTTGATCTGTCAGGGCTAAAGCCCTGAGTTACAGTTAATGGTCATCTTGTAACTCAACCCTTTAGGGTTGATACTTTGGAGGTTAAAAATTGGAAACGACAACCGATGTGAAAAAGAAGGATTCCTCTTTTCTAGAGGAAGTTTCTAAACGGAGCGGGGAAAACCTCAACCTCTGCTACCAGTGCCTCAAGTGCACGGCAGGTTGCCCCACAGCCCCTAATATGGAATTCCGGCCTAACAGCATCATCCGGATGATCCAGATGGGGAAGAAGAAGGAGGTTCTGGAAAGCAGCGCCATCTGGTTTTGCGTTTACTGCCAGACGTGTGGCACCCGCTGCCCGAACGAGATCCACATCGGGGTTGTCATGGATACCTTGAGAGAGATCGCCATGGAAGAGGGAATCCACGCAAAAGAGAAAAATATCCATCTCTTTCATGAAGCCTTTATCCAGAGTGTTCGGAGAGGAGGGAGGGCTCATGAGGTGACCATGCTGATGGAATATATCCTCCGGAGCAGAGACATGATGAAGGGTTCTCTCATCCCTGGCGTGAAACTTTTTTTCAAGGGTAAATTTCCTTTGTTCCCCAGTTTTGTGAAAGGGAAAGGCGATATCAAAAGGATTTTTGAGAAGTGCACAAAGGCGAAATAACGAATTACGCGAATGATAACGAATTTCACGAATAAGATCCATTCGTGCCATTCGCTGTCATTCGTGGTATTCGGAATCTTGGAGGTTTTAAATGAAATTCTCTTATTTTCCGGGTTGTACGGATCATTCTTCATCCTATGAGTACGGTCGGTCCACAGAGGCTGTTTTCGAAGCATTGGGCGCGGAACTGGTGGAGATCGAAGATTGGAATTGTTGCGGAGCGGCCGCAACCCATAGCCTCAATCGTCTCCTTTCTCTCTGCCTTCCTGCAAGAAATATCTCCAAGGCGCAGTCAGCGCAGGCAGGGCCTCTGGTGATTCCCTGCGCCGGATGTTTCAGTTATTTGAAGCGAGCTGAGTATGCAATGAAGCATGACGAGGCAGAGCGAAAGGAGATCGAGGAGATCGTCGGATTTACCTATCAACCTTCACTTGAAATATTGGCATTAATGGATGTGGTTTTGAACCGGATTGGTTTGGAGAAAATACAGGAGAAGGTGAAGAAACCATTAAAGGGGTTAAGAACTGCGTGTTACTACGGATGCGCTCTGGTTCGGCATCCTAAAATCACTCAATTGGATGATCCAGAAAATCCACAATATCTGGATCGTTTGATGAGAAGCCTCGGAGCGGAGCCAGTGAATTGGTCGTATAAGACGGATTGTTGTGGTGCAGACCTGGCGATGACCTATAGTAACGTAGTTGAGACCTTGGTGGGGAAGATTGTTTCCATGGCAAAGGAGGCAGGGGCTCACTGTATTGTAACCTCCTGTGGCCTTTGCCAGATGAATCTGGAGATGCGGCAGAACCAAGGACTCCCCATTTTT
>VGSD01000677.1 GCA_016875155.1 Deltaproteobacteria bacterium
GGCGATTGTGGTTTCAGAAAAAAAAACGAAAGAAAGGGGCAAAGTAATGAGCAATAAACGAGTTCGCACGGGTAGGTATTTTATGATGGGAAATGTGGCCTGTGCCGAAGGGGCTCTGGCTGCGGGATGTGAATTTGTAGCAGGCTACCCGATCACACCTGCCACGGAGATTGCAAACCATCTGGCCGAGAAACTTCCCCAAGTGGGAGGTGCCTTTTTCCAGATGGAAGACGAGATCAGTTCAATTGCTGCAGTCATCGGGGCCTCCTGGGCTGGAAAGAAGGTAATGACCGTCACATCCGGTCCCGGAATCAGCCTGATGTTAGAGAATATCGGGTTTGCGATCGGAGTGGAAACGCCTTGTGTGATCGTCAATGTTCAGAGGGGCGCCCCTACGACCGGGATGCCAACGATCGGGATTCAAGGAGACATGGTACAGGCGAAGCATGGATCTCATGGAGATTATGAAATCATTGCCCTGTGTCCTTCGTCGCCGCAGGAGATGTTCGATCACACAGTGATCGCTTTTAATTATGCGGAGAAGTATCGAACGCCTGTCTTCATTCTCTCCGATGCGTTTGTGGGGCATATGCGTGAAGAAGTGGTTATCCCTGAAGCGGAAAAGATCGAAACAGTTTACCGAAAAATTCCCGAATTGGGCACAGATCCTCTGAAATTGAAGGGGTTCCTGGATGAGAATGTGGCGCCGATGCCCATTTTCGGGAAGGGATTTAAGGCTCATGTGACCAGTTCCTGTCATGACGAATATGGGAAACGGAACCTGATCGATATTTCTGCTCTGGATAAATTCGTTCGGAAGTTGAGCGAAAAGATCCTCAAGCATAAGGAGGAGATCACGCTGGTGGAGCGGGATTATGAAGGAGCTGAGATTGTTCTGGTATCTTATGGAGGAGTTGCACGTGCAGCCGCGGCAGCCGCTGCTACGGCAAGGGAAAAGGGAATTCCAGTAGGGACTCTCCGATTGATTACGGTCTGGCCTTTTCCAGGAGAAGAGATTGAGAAGATGGCGAGAAAGGCCAAGCATGTCATTGTTTTGGAAAACAATCTGGGTCAGGTTTATCCCTACATCAAAGCCGAAGCAGCCCATTTTTCGGAAGTTTCCTTTCTCCCTCCCAAGTTGGTGGGCGAGATTCAGGATCCGGAAGATATTTTGAAAAAGATTGAGGAGGTCTCAAAATGAGTGAACTTGTCCACCCATATCACCGTTTTATTCGTCCTACCGTCACCCACTCATCATTCTGTCCGGGCTGTGGAGATGGGACCATCGCCCAGAGCATATTACGAGCAATTGACGGTCTAAGCATGGACATGGATGATTTTGTTTTTGTCTCAGGGATCGGTTGTGCAGCATGGATCCCCAGTCCTCTCTTCAATGCCGATGTGCTTCATACCACTCATGGCAGACCGATCGCGTTTGCTTTTGGGATCAAGATGGGACTTCCCAACAAGAAGGTGATGGTGGTGAGCGGAGACGGAGATCTCGTGGCCATTGGCGGAAATCACCTGATTCAGAATGCCCGAAGGAATATTGAGATGGTGGTGATCTGTTCCAATAACGGGATCTATGGCATGACCGGGGGACAGGCGGCTCCGACCACACCCATGGGAGTGAAGACGACCACGACTCCATACGGGACATTCGAGAATTTTTTCGAGGATATTTCAGGACTGGTCGTTGCCGCAGGCGCCTCGTTTGTCGCTCGCTGG
>VGSD01000678.1 GCA_016875155.1 Deltaproteobacteria bacterium
TCGATGGGATAATGGGTCTTCAGATAGGCGGTCTGATAGGCAATGAGCGCGTAAGCAGCGCTGTGCGATTTATTGAAGCCATACCGTCCAAACGTCTCCATCTGCTCAAAGATCTTCTCGGCCTTCTTTGGAGAGATCCGGTTCTTTTTCGTCCCCTCAAAAAACTTCTCCTTCTGCTTCTCCATCTCTGAGAAGTCTTTCTTGGCCATGGCTCTCCGCAGGTTGTCCGCATCTTCAAGTGAAAAACTGGCAAGGCTGCTTGCAATGTGCATCACCTGCTCCTGATAGACGATGACGCCATAGGTATCGCTCAGGATTCCTTCGAGTGCCGGAACTTCATAGGAGATCGCCACTTTCCCATGTTTTCGTTTGACGAATTCGTCCACCATTCCGCTGTCGAGAGGGCCTGGCCGGTAAAGAGCAACCAGGGCGATGATGTCTTTAAAACTCTCAGGCTTCAGTTTGGTCAACAGATCTCTCATCCCGGAGCTTTCTAACTGGAAGATGCCGAGATTGGACCCGGATCCAAGGGAGGAGAACACCTCTCGATCATCGAGAGGAATCTCTAATAGGTTAACCTTGATCCCCCGGTTCTTCTCGATGAGTCGAATGGCATGGTCCAACATGGTCAGAGTCTTGAGCCCCAAAAAGTCGAACTTAACCAATCCGATGGCCTCGACCTCTTTCATCGCATACTGGGTGATCACTTCATCGTCCTGCCCTCGGTAGAGAGGAAGATATTCGATCAAAGGCCGATTCGAGATAACCACGCCTGCGGCATGGGTGGAGGCATGACGGGTCAATCCCTCGAGTGATTTGGCGATCTTAAAGAGAGAGGAAATTCTCGAATCTTTCTGGATCAACTCTTTCAATTGAGGCTCTTTTTCAAGGGCCTCTGAAAGACTGATATTGAGCGTGCTGGGAATGAGTTTGGCAATCCGATCCACTTCAGCATAGGGAATTCCCATCACGCGGCCCACATCCCGCAAAACGGCCCTTGCTTGCATCTTACCGAAGGTGATGATCTGGGCGACGTTCTCCTTTCCGTACTTCTCCATAACGTACTGGATCACATCATCCCTTCCCTCCATGCAGAAATCGACATCTACATCCGGCATGCTACTCTTTCGACCCGGGTTTAAAAACCTTTCGAAGATAAGGTCATATTCAATAGGATCCACATCCGTGATGCTGAGTGCATAAGCGACCAGACTTCCAGCCACCGAGCCCCGGCCCGGACCCACTGGAATCCCTCTCTGTTTGGCGTAATGAATGAAATCAGCCACAATTAAAAAATAACCGGGATATCCCATCGATTTGATGATCTTCAGTTCCTCTTCGAGACGATCACGGTATTGTAAGGTCCGTTCCTGAAAGTCACCAGATCCCCGATAGGGCTCGAGCCTTCTCTCGAGCCCTTCCCGTGCAAGCCTTTCGAGATGAGTTTCGGGGGAGTCTCCTGAAGGGACGGCAATTCGCGGAATGTGCTTTTCGTCAAACTTCAACTCCAGGTTGCACTCGTCTGCGATTTCCAATGTATGGACAATGGCCTCCGGTATGTCTCTGAACAGGTTCATCATCTCGTCGGAGGATCTGAAATAGAATTCATCCGAAGAAAATTTCATGCGGTCGCTCTCGTTCAGGGTTTTACCAGTCTGGATACAGAGCAGAATCTCATGGGCCTGCGCATCTTCGCGGTGAAGATAATGGCAATCATTGGTGGCGAC
>VGSD01000679.1 GCA_016875155.1 Deltaproteobacteria bacterium
AGTTTGCGGTCAATCTCTATTTTGAAGCCGTACTGAACGATACCAACGGGGTTGCGTGGTTCTCACAGACCCTGGAGGAGGCCCTTAAGAAGGAGTTCGACTACTATGCCATCATGGCCTATCATCGACAGGCGATGAAAGGCAGGAATATCGAACTGAAAGAGTCGATTGATTTGATGGCCGAAGCCGCACAGAAGGCGGTCAAGTCCGTGGGCGATCCCTCTCGAGTGATGATGAAAATCTGGATCCTTGACTGGAAAAGCAATGAAGCCGTGGGACTTGATCTGGCTCCGCAGAAAGAGATCGAGGAGATATTGACGAAGATTTTAGAACAGGGGGAGGTCAGTTTGGCCTTTGTCCCCTACACCCATCAATTTCCCCTGCATCAGCTTAAAGGGAAGTGGACGGTAACGAAATAAAATTTTAGATTTCGGAATTCGGATTTCGGAGTTCATTCCGCAATCCGCAATCTGCAATCCGAAATCATTTATTCCTTGGGTTTGAACCAGGCATTGATTGTTGGGATATGCTCCTCTTCTTACCTTCATCATCAGTCCAGTGCTCCCCCGAAATAGGATTGGTGGGCCTTGCAGCGGCACTTTTTGTTCCAGGGTTCCGAGCATTGCCTAATCAACTCAACCTTTGCATCTCCTTCTACTTTGGAGACCGGCACCGATATCCAGAGACCGTTTCGGTAAATGAAGGAGAGAAATGACATATTCACCCCCGCTCAATGAACGGAATCGATTTCAGTTCTTCTTCAGTCTGAGCCAGGCCTGAACATCATAGGGCACCTTTCCCGGAGACATTTTCTCCTGATAAAAGGGCACCTCCCGGAAGCTTCCCACAAGGACTTTTTCAACCGTCACGCTGACGACCCGGTAACCGCCTTTTTCAAAAGGTGCTTCGATCTGTGCTATCAACTCCTTTCGGGAGAGCAGTTGAGCGACAAATTTGTTGATATCCATGGCCACGGGTTTCCCTCTCTTCGAGTCCCACCCCGGGTCACGGTAGGCAGTTGTTGCCAGATACTGTGACAGCCACGGATAGTCAATCAACCTGCCAAGGAATAACGAGGAATAAGGCCCCTCGAGCTTCGGTGGATCCGCTTTTAAAAATGCTTCATCCAGCGCCAACACCATTTCGTCTCTTGTGATATGACAACCCTTATATTCCGGATGGTGAGCGCGCAATCGTAAAGTATGCCACTTATCGTTTGATTCAACGGTGAGTAAGCATTCCCCCGCTTTCAATGAAACGATCACGATATCCTGAGATGACGCAACGGTGCCGGACAGGGACATCATCAGGATGAAACCAAGAATAGATGAAGAAATCCTCTTTATCATTTGGTTCGCTCTAACGATGTGAATAGCCAGCGGAGGTATGGTAATAAACTGATTCGTATTCCATACAAATAAAGGCGTGAGCATCCGAACTCAAATCTAATCTTTCGGTTTGAGCCAGGCGGGGTCGGCGCGGTCATCTTCGGCCTGCTTGGGAAGGACCTTCTCCACCATATTCTTCGCTTCGTCCCTTGCTTTTTCCCGCTCTCTGAGCTTTTCTTCCAACCCTTTGATCTCGGCCTTCAACCTCCGCTTGAGACTATCCGGCTTAAATTTTGCGTCCGCCAGTTCTTTTTCCTTCTGCCTTAAATCGGAATAGGCAAGATCATAATTCTTCTGGGCATTCTGAAGTTTATCCTCCCATTCCTTCACCT
>VGSD01000680.1 GCA_016875155.1 Deltaproteobacteria bacterium
ACATCCTGAAAATGAATTTTGAAGTTGACCTTCGGCAAGAAGATTTTCTCGATTCCCCCCGCGAAAAAGACAGCGATCAGAAGAATAAGGGTGGCAAGAGAAATCACCAGACCTACTTTCAATTTTGACCACCTCAACTGTTTTTTCATTTCAAACATGGTTGCCCTCCATGCATCAAGTAAAACTGAGTTCTTTTAGGAAGACCTCAATCTCTGGGATGGTCGAATGGAGCATCTTTTCTTTATCCCCATCAAAAACAATCCTGCCGCCTTTTAAAAACATGAACCGGTTCGCCAACCGGAAGGCATCAAACATTTTGTGGGTGACGATAATAAATCCACTTCCCTTCCGGGAAAGGTCAAGAATCAATTTACAGATGACATCGGCGCTGACTGGGTCAAGGCCCGTCGTGGCTTCGTCATAGAGAAACATCTTTGGCTCAAAGGCAGCCATCGCTCTCATAATGGCCACCCTTCGGTGCATCCCGCCGCTGAGTTCCTCGGGCATCTGTCCGATTGCCTGTTCCAGTCCCACCCGTCTCAGCAGTTCCCTCACCTTATGGTCGATCTCCTCCTCCGTCAGTTGAGTATATTCTCTGAGCGGGAAGGCTACATTTTCTTTGACGTTCAATGAATCGAAGAGAGCGCCATCCTGAAAGACCATGCTGAACCGGATCCGGATGTCTCGCAGTTCAACCTCTGTCTTCTCAGCGATGTCCTCTCCATCGATCAATATTTTCCCGGAGTCGGGTCTCAACAGGCCGATGATCAGTTTCAGGATCGTTGTTTTTCCATCCCCACTTCCGCCGAGGATGGCCACTCGTTCACTCTCGTCGATGGTAAGACTCAAACCGTTGAGGATGGAGCGCTGGCCATAGGAGAAGAAAACCTGGTCAAATTCGATCATAGGCTAAACCCTAAAGCATAGAGCAAGATTCTGGTCAAGACGAAATCGGCGACGATGATGGCAATAAAGGAGATGACCACCGCTTTGGTCGTCGTCTTCCTCAATCCGACTGCCCCTCCTTTCGTGGAGAGCCCCATATGGCAGCAGATGCAGGCGATCAACACACCGAAGATAAAGGGTTTGATGGAGCCTGCAAGCACATTTTCATAGACCAGAACCTCCCGGATCGAGCTCCAGTAAAACGTTCCGCTCTGATGGCTGACAAAGACGGCGATATAGTAGGCCCCGAAGAGGGAGACGCAGTCCCCGATGATCGTGAGAACGGGCAGCATGAGGAAGGCGCTCCATATCCTCGGAGTCACCAGCTTCTTCACGGGGTCCACGCCAAAGACACGGAGGGTATCCACCTGGTGTCCAAGAACCATCGACCCTAATTCAGAAGCAATGCCTGAACCCACCCTTCCTGCAAAGACGACAGCGGTCAAAACAGGTCCGATCTCTCGGATGATGGAAATTCCCACCACCTTTCCCGTATACATCTTCAACCCGAGAAGCGAAAGTTCGGCCGAAAGCTGGAGGGAAAGGGCCATTCCGAGGAAGAGGGAGATGAGCACAATGATGAGAAGCGATCCGGATCCGGCATAGTCCATCTGCTCAATCAAATCTTTGAAATAGAAAGGCCGTCTCACGACCCCCATCATCCCGTGAAAGGAGAGGAGGTAGAAGTCCTGGAGGTCGCTGATGAGCTCTTTGATTCTCTTCTTCATCTGTGAAATCCAGTCTACCAAATTTCCCCTACAAGATTCA
>VGSD01000681.1 GCA_016875155.1 Deltaproteobacteria bacterium
CTCGATGTTGGGATGCCGGCCGACCTCGACCAGTTTGGGCGAGAGTATTCAGATGGAGCACTCATTGGTGGGGAAGGTCTTGTCCAGCTGGGCCATCTTCCCGCCAATGGAGGGGCTTTTGTCAACCAGATAAACTTTAAAGCCCGCATTGCCAAGGTCGAGAGAGGCTTGAACACCGCTGATTCCCCCGCCGACAATCATCACATCGCCGAAACTTCCTGCCGAGAAGCTTTTACAAAGTTGTTCAAATTGTTCTTTTTCCACTTCCTATCACCTCATTAATCCCTTATGAAAAAGTTGTGCAAAGAATGGCAACAACGTTATTTATGATCATGGGGTGTAAATCCGAAGCACGAAATCCGAAATTCGAAACAATCCCAAATGATCAAATTTCAAATGTTCCAAATAAAAGAGTTTAGAATTTTTGGATTTTGAAAATTCGAAATTGTTTCGGATTTCGATATTCGAATTTCGAATTTAACAAAAAACCCTATTAGGTTCCCCGGTGAGCATGTGATTAGCCTCTCCGGTCACCTATAGCACCTCCTGTATCACCTCTGTGAGGTCTTTGACCTGTAAGGCCTCACTGTCTTTAAGTGTCAACCGGCTATCTTCAAATTGGCTGATGCAGTACGGACAGGTTGTAACCAACACCTCTGCTCCCACTCCAATCGCCTGCTGCAGCCGGATGTCCGAGAATCTCTCATCTTTCGCCGTCTCCATCCAGATCCGGCCTCCTCCCATCCCACAACAAAGACTGTTTTCCCGAGACTCATCCATCTCAACCAATTCCAACCCAGGTATCTTCTTTAGGATCTCCCTCGGTTCGTCATAGATCCCATTATGTCTCCCCAAGTAACAGGGATCATGATAGGTCACTTTCTTCGGGTATTCCCTGCTAAACTGAAGCTTCCCTTTTTTAATGAGTTCAAATAGATATTGCGAGGTATGGAGGATTTCAAAGTTGACTTTGTATTCAGAGTATTCGTTTTTTATGGTATGATAGCAGTGAGGAGAAGAGGCAACGATTTTTTTGACTCCATGGTCTATAAAGGTCTTGATGTTTTCTTTGGCAAGGCGTTTGAATAAGTCTTCATTTCCCGCTTTTCGTACACTCTCCCCACAGCACATTTCCTTGGAACCCAGTATCCCATAGTCTACTTCTGCCTGATTAAGGATCGTAGCTGTGGCTTGGGATACCTTTTTTAACCTTGGTTCATAACTTGGGTAGCAGCAGGGAAAGTAGAGAGTCTCTGTCCCTTCGGTGAATTCTTTTACGGACAGATCCTTGGCCCAGTTGATCCGATCATTGGGCTCTTGTCCCCAGGGATTCCCTACGCTGGCAATGCTTGTCATGATCCCCCGAAGGTTGGGGATGCTGGCAGGAACGACCCCATCTGGCACTAATAACCTACGCATGGCTCTCATGACATCGATGATTTCTACGCCTCTGGGGCATTGTTGAACACATTGACGGCAAGAGACGCAGAGCCATAAATCTTCGGATTCAAAGGGGACAGTGCCAAATTTGGCCTGGTTGATCATTCTCCGCACAAGGAATTTTCTTACACGGTTCCAGGGGCAGACGGTATCGCATTTGCCGCACTGATAGCAGAGTTTGTCAGCTTCTCCGCCTGCCTCTTTGATGCCATCAATGACGACTTTGAAGGGGGTTAGGGGTAAGGTCTCCATTATGTTAAACAT
>VGSD01000682.1 GCA_016875155.1 Deltaproteobacteria bacterium
AATAAGGCGAGAAAAAGACTCAAAAAGAAAGTGATCAGGTATACGACGCGAGAGAAAAGGGGAAGAAAGGAGAAATGCTGGATGAACCCGAGAATTCCAATGCCCAACAATAGATGGGTTAAGAAGGCTGTTCCTGAAAAACCCAGTCCCACCATCAGGATCTGCTTTCGCCCCTGACCGATCATGGTGAGATAGGAGATGAAGAAGACCAGAGTTGCCAGGGCACAGGGATTGAGTCCTTCCACCAGGCCTGCGACGAGCATGGCTGGAAGTCCAAAGGATTTGAACCGCTCCACCATCGTCTCTTCGGCTTTTTTTATCTCTTCCTGTGTGGGTGACGGCCCAGCTACAGGAGTGTCAGTGGGTCCGGTAGGGGGGGAAGGGGTGGATTCATACTTTAAAATCAACGACTCCAGCCTGGGTAGTGTGATCTCCTCTGGCGAGAGGTAGTCGTTTCCGATAAAGATGGCTGGCGCGATTAACCGTTTTTCAGAAGGAAGGTTAAGCCGGTTTGAAAGGATTTCGTTAAGTTGCTTTCCATCAGAGGTGTTGAGATCGACCTCTTTAATATTCAATTTAGGGTATTTTCCAAGGAGGTATTTGAGCAGGGCGTTTGCCCGATCGCACCTGGGGCATCCCTTCTGGTGAAAATAGGTAAGTTCGAGTGGGACACCGCTTGTTTTGGGTGTGGGAGAAGCAGTGGCAGATGGGATTTCAATAGGCGGAGTGGGGATTTCGCCTTTGGCCTGATATTCGATGATCAGGGGGGTCAGTTTTTCCATCACCTCCCTCTCGCCGGAGAGAAGATGATTTCCGATGAGGACGACTGGTAGTTCACTCTCTTTTTTGTTGAATCGGTTCTCCAGTTTTAAAAGAACCTCATAATAGACAGGGTTTCCGACATCAAAGGTTTTAATCTCAACAAAAGGGTAGATGGGTTTAAGTGTAGGAAGATAGCCCTGAAGGATGGTCTGACAGGGCTGGCAATCCTGAGCGTAAAAAAAGTAGATCTGATTGGAAGGGGAGGGCGTTTGAGCTATTCCCTCTCCCCCCAATATAGGAAGACAGATGACAGAAAAGATCAATAGGAGATAGACTATTTTTTTCACAATCCCATTATACCAACAAGCGGCCAAAGTTCAAGACAGAGAGATAAAGATAAGTGAAAAGAATGGGTATGATAAAGGCATGGATACAAGGTGGCGAAGACAATGGTGTAATGATAAGATCTACTTCATTGAGGGAAATATTCAGGTATTTGAAGTACGGTTAAAATAGAGTAGGGGGGATCGCCGTTTTTTCATTCCTAACGTCACTAGACTGTCCCCGTTTTCGGTAGTAACCTCCTTGTCCACAGGCCCGGCAGAGCACCTGTCGATTTATAAATATCTCCCGCCGATCGTTAATCCCTTCGCCACACACAGCACACATCAGCCGACTGACCGGTGGTCCGGGTAACTCATGCTCAGGGATGTCCACCAAAACTTCTTGGACGTCAAACAATTCGACATCAGGCATGATTTTGTAGGCCTCAAGCTGAGTGGCATTTTTATCCAGGCCAATAGGGGCATATCGTCCAACCTTTGAACGTGCATCTTCACGGGCAGAGATGCGAATGGCTCGACCCGAATGGGTGTCCACGAAGGTACATGCGCACTTTCCATAATTGATATGTTTCAGCGTTCGTTTACCTAAACGGC
>VGSD01000683.1 GCA_016875155.1 Deltaproteobacteria bacterium
CGATCTGACGGGCTGGGAACGCTGGCAGGAAAAAGGGGAGGGTTCCAGATTTGAGATCCATTTTGAACTCCATGACCTCCCTTTCTCTGCTCCCCGTATCAAGAAAGATCACTTCATCCTCTCTGTCACGCCTGCGATCAACCTCTTTCCTCACGAGGCGGATCCCATTCAGATAGATCACCGAAGCACAAAATACCTGATTCGACCCGCCGGCTCCAATCCTGAACACTACCAAGTCTATTCCGTGCAGAGTGTGGTGGGGTATATTCAGGGGACCGCCCAGGAGAGACAGTATGTGCCCTTTGAAGTATTCAATCCTGACCCTTTGAAGAATCCAGTCTATCGCCTGACCATCCGGCAATCCCCCCTCTGGGAGAAGTTTGATCTCTTTCTCTCTGTTGTCTATCCCCATGGAACGGGCGCCCCTTCTTCAGAAACCCTTTCCATACAACTTCTCTGCACCAATGGAGCGCTTCCCGAAAATCTTCGACTGGGGGACATCTCCCTTCCAACGAGCAGTTCTCCCGAACCTGTAGAATTTAAGAATATCCAACCCCCAACCATCAGTCTTCTCCCTCCGCTGGAAGGGGTTAAGGAGGAGGGAAAAGGAGGGGAAAATCTGAGGTGGCGCCTTCTGGCCCATCTCTTCCTCAACTACCTCTCCCTGGCTCGAACGGAAAATCTTAAAGCCCTTCTCGAACAGTATATCTTTCCGGGAAGTCGCAACCGTACCCATACCCTGGCCAATCGAAAACGAATAGAAGGCATCGAAGGCCTTCAGGCGAGATCTTCCGACCGCCTCGTCTCCGGCATCCTGATGCGTGGTCAGGAGATCGAATTGAAGTTGCGTCAGGAGAAGTTTGCAAGTCAGGGAGACATGTATCTTTTCGGATGTATCTTGGATCACTTTCTGGGGAACTATGCCTCATTGAATCATTTCACCCGCTTGACCCTCCAGGAGGTGATGAAGGGAGATATCTATCAATGGCCGGCGAGGTTGGGGGATCATCCTCTCATCTAATATCCGACTTGCTGAAGAAAGGCCACCAATTCTCTTTCTTCCAGGTGATGAGGCTCTTGCGCCTTCTGATCGGCCATAGGACAAGGGAGGATCAGAAAGAATCTTCCGCAGAGGATCACATCCGAATTCGACCTGAACTTTCCCTCTCCTTTCCGCCAGCGGATGTGGCAGCAATCGAAGAGATCGATCACGACAAACCGCTTTATTTGATCACTGCCACACTCCTCGGGCTTTACGGCTCTTCGTCCCCGCTTCCCACATTTTATACGGAGGACCTCCTGGATGAGGCATCCGAAGATCTGTCGGTCACCAGGGACTTCATCGATATCTTCAATCATCGTCTTTACCTTCTCCTTTTCCATAGCTGGACCAAATATCGTCTATTCCTCCAGGTGATTGAAGAGAACAATCCCGAGGTTCTGGGAAAACTTTTCTGTCTGGTCGGCCTTGGGGAAAAGGGAATGCGAAAGGATCTGCCGGACGCCTACTCTCTCATCCGTTATACGGGTCTATTCACCCAATTCCCAAAATCGGCATCTGGACTTCAAACATTGCTTTATGATGCTCTTGGCAAGATACCCGTAAAAGTCATTCCCTGTATGAAGAGAACCGTCAAGATCCCTCCGGATCAAAGACTTCTGCTCGGACCCCCTAAAAATTCTCT
>VGSD01000684.1 GCA_016875155.1 Deltaproteobacteria bacterium
TCGAGGGGGAGGCCAATCACGCTTTCCGGATCCTGAGGGCGGTGAAGAACCGCTTCGGTTCCACCAATGAGATTGGCGTTTTCGAAATGAAGGATTCCGGACTGGTGGAGGTCGTCAACCCCTCAGAATTTTTTCTTTCGGAGCGAACCCAACCTGCCTCTGGTTCGGTGGTCATGCCCAGCATCGAAGGGTCCAGACCGATTCTCATTGAACTCCAGGCGCTAGTCGTTCCCACGAACCTGGGTGTTCCACGGCGCATGGCTCAGGGGATTGACAGCCAGCGAGTATCGCTTTTAGTCGCCGTGATGGAGAAGAGGCTGGGGGTGCACCTGTTTAATCATGATATTTTTTTGAACATCGCCGGCGGAATGAAGGTGGAAGAGCCCGGCGCTGATTTAGGTATCATCGCTGCAATAGCGTCAAGTTTCAGGAACAAAGTGATTGATCCTGAAATGGTTGTTTTTGGAGAAGTGGGATTAGGAGGAGAAGTGAGGGGAGTGAGCCAATCAGAGGTCAGAGTAAAAGAAGCAGTGAGGCTTGGATTTAAACGAGTTCTTCTCCCAGCGCCCAACCAAGAGAAAGTGAGAGGGAGCAAAGGGATCGAATTGATCGGTGTAAGCACGGTTGGAGAAGCCGTGGAAAGACTATTTTAAAAATCATTGCAAAGTTAGCAATACAAAATTAGCATTGCAAAAATAAAAACAAATTTAAAATGCTAATTGCTGATTTTGCAATTTGAAATGAGTTTTAACAGGGAGGTTTTATGAAGAAGTTCATCATCGGGCTGTTTTTAATCGTATCTGTTTTTATATCACTTTCTCCTGTCCAGGCACAGGAGAAGCCCACTGATCCGGGAGAGGTCTATGATTCTGCGATGGATTTCTTTCATAAGGGCAAATATCAGGAAGCCATCCAGGGGTTTTCCAAACTGATCCATTCCTTCCCTACCAGCCGGTTGATTTCCTATTCCCACTATATGATAGGACAGTCCTTTCTGAAGATGGAAAACTATAATGAAGCCATTGAGAAGTTTGAATACTATCTTAAAACCTATCCGGAAGGAGACCGTGTGAAAGAATCAGAACAGGGATTGAAGATAGCCAGAGAGAAGATGAAACCTAAAAAGGAGATCAGCGGAACGGTGGTGGAAATGAAACCTGTTCCTGAGCCGCCGAAAAAGGAAGAGGTGAAGACTTCCTCGGAGAAACCGGCGACAGAGGTGGTGTCTGAGACAAAGAAGGCCAAGAGACGGGTCTGCGCTCAGATTTCATATTTAGATGCAAAGAATTTGGCCGAGGTGGAGAAGAGAGTCAAGGAATTGAAAGATGCGGGCGTGGATACAGTCATCTTCAGGGTCTTTCAGAACAAAGGCGACCGGATGTATAAATTTGTGAAGGCCCTTCATGAGGAAGGGGTCTTCTTCAAGACTGAAAAGGCTCTGGTCGTCGATGATGTTTTAGGAAAAGTCGCAGAGATCGTCCATCGCCACGGACTCGAACTCTTTGCATGGATGACTACACGTTACGCCAATTACAGTATCGAAAAACGGGTTGATCACCAATCCAGAATCTACAATTTCGAAACGAAGAAGATGGAGATCGGAAGAGGGCTCAACCTCTTTCATCCCGATGTCCTCCCGCGCCTTGAGGGGATCTTTCGTGACCTCGGCCGTTATCCCATTGAC
>VGSD01000685.1 GCA_016875155.1 Deltaproteobacteria bacterium
TTTCCAGAGCAACGACCCTCATGGCGGAAGGGGAACTCGAGGAACTCATCAAAACCAATGATCTCACCATTACGGAGGAAAACTATTTTTCAATCATCAAAAGAAAGACAGCCGCTCTTTTCTCTGCCGCAACCCAGGTCGGCGCTATCCTCGGAGAGGCGTCTGAGGAACAAGAGAGAGCATTGCTTGATTTTGGAATGGACATCGGGATCGCCTTCCAGTTGATTGACGATAGTCTCGACTACACGTCCAGGGAAGAGGAATTTGGAAAGAAGATCGGCATCGACCTGCAGGATGGCAAGATTACGCTTCCCCTGATCTTTACCCTAAGACAGTGTAATGAGGAGGAATCCGCTCTCATCCGCGGAGCTGTCTTCACCGATCCTATGACCGAACAATCTTTCTTCCAGGTGGTTAGGATCATTGAAAAATACCGCGGCCTAACCTACACGTGGGAGAAGGCAAAAGAATACGTGACGAAAGCAAAAGGACACCTCCATCACCTTCCTGTTTCAAGAGAGAAAGAGGCCCTTCTTTTATTGTCCGACTATGTCTTGGAAAGGAAGTTATAGTTAAGAGTTATGAGTTTAGAATTTAACAATAAAGGAGTTAAGAGATGGCGAATGAATCGAGTCTTCTTCATGTGAACGATAAGAATTTTACCTCGGAAGTTCTCCAGGCAAGCGTCCCGGTTCTGGTTGATTTCTGGGCGACCTGGTGCGGTCCTTGTCGTGCGATCAGTCCGATTGTCGAAGAGTTGGCAAAGGAATTTTCAGGCAGGGTCAAAATCACCAAATTGAATGTGGATGAAAATCCTGCCATACCTGGTCAGTACGGGGTGCGGGGAATCCCCACCCTCATCCTCTTCAAGGAAGGAAAAGTCCTTGATCAGATTGTCGGCTCTGTCCCTAAAGCCCGCTTGAAATCGATGATCGAAAAAGCCCTGTAGGAGCGATCACCAATGATGAGACGACAACTCTTTTATAGATATGGCTACATATTGGGCCTTTGCCTTGCACTGGCCTTAGTCTTTCCCCATTGTGGTGGAAAGCCAACGGAACAAAGCTCGGCCCCTGACTTCAGGCTGAAAACGATAGAAGGCCAAGAAATCACCCTCTCCGGATTAAAAGGAAAGGTGGTCTTGCTCGATTTCTGGGCCACCTGGTGCGGCCCCTGTAAGGAATCGATTCCCCATCTTATCCAACTCTACAAGGGTTATCAGGAGAAGGGATTTGAATTGATCGGGATGAGTACGGATAAGGCAGGAGACGTGGAGATGGTTCGCCGCTTCATCAATTCGATGGATATCCCCTATCCGATCATCATGACGCCGGAGGATGTGTCCAGAAATTACAAAATTACCGGCCTTCCCACGACGGTTTTGATAGACAAGAAAGGCAGGATTCGGGAGAAGATCGTCGGATTTAACAGTGCGATTGGTCAGCAGATTGCTACGAGGATCTCAGAACTCACCTCAGAAAACCCTTGATTATCTTTAGGCTTCTGAGGCACTCCTGTCTATGGGTTCAAGTCACTTCTTTTTCCGTTCCTCAAATAACTGAAGATAACCCTCGATTAACTTCTGGGAGTCCAAATTGAGCACCCGGGCATAAGCCTTTAAAAATCCTTTCAGATAGACTGGAGCAGGAAGACAATCCA
>VGSD01000686.1 GCA_016875155.1 Deltaproteobacteria bacterium
CGGTCGGTTTGGTTCGGATCTGCGGGAATGATGATTCTATACCCGAAGAGATTCCTCATTAACCCAACGTAATCGATACACTGATGTGTTTTCCCATCCTCGCCGACATCGAGACCATTATGGGTGCAGATGAGTTTTAGGTTTGTCTCGTTGATATCATTGAGGCGGTGTTGGTTATAGGTTTCATCGACACCGAAGACGCCGAAGTCTGCAAAGAAGGAGAGAAAACCAAGGGTGGAGATGGCTCCAGAAAGGGTGGCGGTATGGTGCTCCTGAATCCCCCCCTGGAAGAAATAGTCCGGAAATTGTTTGGCAAAGGCAGTTGTCTTGGTCGAAGGGGCTAAATCACAATCGAAGACAACGATCGGAAGGGAACCGTCCGGCCCAAGATTGGCTTTTGCAAGATCAAGCAGAGCGTTTCCGAAGGCGGAGCGATTGTCCGTTTTCTGATCCTTTCCGTAATCTCTTGGAGTTCCGGTCTGAATGGAAAAGGCTCCAACCGGGTATTTTCTGCCTTCATAGGGAAGGGCGTTCTTCTCCCGTTGTTGACGATAATGCTCTAAATCGTCCTCCGCTCCGAGTTCTTGGATGGCTTTCTTATACTCCTCCAGATTCAGGGCTCTTCCGTGGAATTCCTCTTTGCCTTCCATAAAAGAAACCCCTTTCCCCATGACCGTATGGGCAATGATTGCGGTGGGGTGTTTTGAAAGGGTCGCCTCCCGAAAGGCGCTGTAAATTTCCTCAAATTGATGTCCATCCACTTCAAGGATTCGCCATCCGTCTGATTCGAAATTTTTTGCGATGTTCTGGGGCATGATCTCGCCGGTGATACCGCTGATCTGTCTCTTATTATAATCGATGATCACCGTGAGGTTATCGAGGCCATATTTGATGGCAAACCGCCGGGCTTCGGTAATCTGTCCTTTCTGCTGTTCTCCGCAGCCCATGGTCACAAAAACATGAAAATCCTTTTTGAGCACTTTTGCACCCAGGGCAAAGCCGCATCCGGCTGAGAGGCCCTGGCCTAAATTGCCCGTGTCCCATTCCAGACCTGGAATCCCTTTTTCCACATGTCCTTCGAAAGGGCTTCCGGCTTTCCTGAGATTGGCGATGGCCATCTCAATCGGAAAGAAACCGGTTCTTCCAAGTGCCGCATAGACTCCAGGAGAGGTGTGGCCATGACTGATGATGATCCGGTCCCTGTCCGGGTCGTCCGGATGGTTGGGATCAATATTGGCATAAGAGTAGAGAATGAGATAAAAATCGATAGACGACATGGATCCTCCGGGATGACCGGAACCAGCCAGGGATGTCATCTTCAGGATATCGCCTCTGGCCAACCTTGCTAATTCAGAAAGCCTTTTTAAAGATGGTTCATCCATTTTTTCAGACTGAAATCTTTTTCCGCTCATCTCTGTCCTCCGGTCCGGATATGATATATTGCCCCATAATTTATAATAGAGATTGAATTGATTGCAAGTCTCTTTTATGATAGGAGCAAAATGTGGAGTTGGAAGATGATAGGCATTGAATATCAAGGGAGACGAATCCCCTGCCGTTTGATTATTTTTGATAAGGACGGAACGCTGATCGATTTTTCAGCGACTTGGGTTCCTTTGATTCGGAAACGGGTTTCGTTCGTTTTGAA
>VGSD01000687.1 GCA_016875155.1 Deltaproteobacteria bacterium
CGATGAGGAAGGCTTCAAGGCACAGATGGAGGAGCAGAGGCTGAAGAGCAAGCAAGCCTGGCAGGGCATTGGCGAAGGCAAGGCAAAGGAAATCTACCGCAGGCTCTCAAACGAGGGGATAAAGACTCTATTTACGGGATATGAGGAGACTCAGTCCGAATCAAAGATTCTGAAATTGATCAAAGGGGATGAGTTTGTCTCTCTGGCTAACGAAGGAGATGAAGTCGAAGTCATCACAGAGAAGACACCCTTTTACGGGGAGACAGGAGGGCAGGTCGGAGACAGAGGGACCGTCTTTCAGGAGAGTTTCTCCTTGGAGGTGGAGGATACGCTAAGACCCCTGGAGGAGCTGATCGTTCACAGGGTGCGGGTGAAGCGAGGAAAGGTGAGCGTCGGGAAGGAGGCGACCTTCAAAGTCGATCCGGATCGGAGAGGCGCCATTGCGCTGAACCATACGGCAACCCATCTGCTCCAGGCCATGCTGAGAGAGGTGTTGGGAAGCCATGTTCATCAGGCAGGGTCTCTGGTAGCTCCTGACCGGCTGAGATTCGACTTCACCCATTTTGCTCCGATCGAGAGAAAGGACCTTGAGCAGATTGAGGCAATGGTCAATCAGAAGATCCGCCAGAACATGAAGGTGGAGACCAAGATCATGGATGTGGAGGAAGCCCTCCAGACCGGAGCTATGGCCCTTTTTGGCGAGAAGTACGGAGAGAAGGTGAGGGTGGTCAGGGTTTCGGATTTCAGCATCGAACTCTGCGGAGGAACTCACACCTCACAGACAGGCAATATCGGGATCTTCAAAATCCTGCACGAGACCGGTGTGGCTGCAGGCGTAAGAAGGATCGAGGCCCTCACCGGAGAAGGGGCTTATCAATTTATACGGGAGGAAGAGCGTCAAATCGAAGAGATCGCATCCTCTCTCAAATCCCCTGCGACAGAGATCAGCATGAGAGTGGAGCGACTGCTTCAGAGGCAGAAGGAACTGGAAAGAGAAATAGAATCCTTTCAGGCGAAGTGGTCACACCAGGAGATATCCAGCCTCCTTTCACTGGTGAGGGAGGTGAAGGGTGTAAAAGTCTTATCGGTCAGATTAGACGGTAAGGATCCGAAGCGATTGCGTGAGTATGTGGATCAACTGAAGGGAAAAATTGGTTCTGGGATCGTCCTTTTGGGAAGTCAGAGTGAGGCGAAGGTCTCCCTGTTGATGGGCATCACAGAGGATCTTACCCGTCGGTTCAAAGCAAATGAATTGATCAAGAAGATCGCTCTCCATGTGAAAGGAACTGGAGGGGGGCGGCCTGATTTTGCTCAAGCCGGAGGGACCGATTCTGAAAGGTTGGACGAGGCGCTTAAGGCTATTGACGATCTCATTTAAATATTTAAAGATGGAACATCATGCCCCCGTTATCCTCACGAATTAGGAAAGGGGGATTTTTTTGTTTTATTTTATAGATTTAAAAAATTTACTCTTTTGAATTTTAAAAAAGGCTTTATAAAATCCCTCCCTACCTCCCTTTGCCAAAGAGGGGTTCACGAAATTCTAACTTTTTGATATTATTTAGGTAATTTGATACATGAAACAACCATTTCCCAACCAAAGAAAAACTCATTTGTTTCAAATAGTTATGAATCGTCTCCTAACGA
>VGSD01000688.1 GCA_016875155.1 Deltaproteobacteria bacterium
TTCCCAAATGCCAGAGCATTCATTCGTCCAGGGTTTGACGAAATCACCAAAGACTCTCGCTGATGCTAAAAAACAATAGGTAGGCAAGGCTCAAAGTAAAACTATAATGTCTGACTGAATTTTTCAGTCAAACTGTTTAAATGATTTGGAAGTTGGTTCATTCCAGATGTGGATTGTGGAATATCTAAAATATTTTTAAACTCAATCTTTTCCTTTTAAAAATTCCAAGGCGCTGGCTGCATAGATCTTTGCTGTGAGGCAGAGGTCTTCCACCGAAACCCACTCATCTTTCTGGTGGGGGATCATCCGATTTCCAGCACCAATGGTGATGATCGGGATTCCTGCCCACGCCGTGAGAAAAGTGCCATCCGTTGCGCCAGGCACGCCATCATAAATCGGTTCTTCTCCGGTGACGGAACGATAGGCCCTTGAAACAGCCTGTACAATCGGTTCCTCTTTTGAAGTCTTGGTCCAGGGACGGTCTTCAAATATATTGACCATCGCCTGAAAAGAGATCCCCTTTGAGAGTCCCTTCTCAAGGTTCTCCCGGATCTCTCTTGGAGGACCGGATCGGAGACTTTCACAGATGGATCTTTCCTCCTCTTTCGATATCTTCTAAAACTGCTTCTTCAATGTTTCGTGAGACTGACCGGGAATGGTCCGGATGTCGAGCAGCGCCCTGCACTGGTAAGGGACGACATTGAGCTGGGGTTCCCCTCTCATGGGAGCCTGAAGCACGGTTGGAGTGACGCTCGGATATCCCAGGAAAGAATCTTTTCCCAGTCGTTCGATCTCTTCTTCTTCCAGTTGTTTCATCTTTTCAAGGATCGATACCATCGGAGGAATAGGATTGAGACCGGACAGAGGCATGGCTCCGTGGCTCATCTTGCCGGTGGTGATCAACTCAACGCGAAGCGCTCCCTTCTGTGTGATGCAGAGATGGTTATCGACCGGCTCACAGATGATGGCTGCATTCACATGGTTGGCCCACCCATGACGGATAAAATGTTTCACCCCTCTCATCAGCCCTTCTTCATCGACCAGTATGCCCAGAAGAATTTTTCCTCTGAAATCGAAACCCGACCGGCTGATCGCTTCCACAGCTTTCAGGGCCGCCGCTAAATTTCCTTTCGTATCGCAGGCCCCTCTTCCGTAAATTCGATTTCCCACCAGTTTTCCTTCAAAGGGATCGTACTTCCATTCCGAAGGATCGCCCTCTGTCACAACGTCGGTGTGGCATTCGAACATCAGGCAGGGCCCTTCTTCTTGCCCTTGGAGGATTCCGATGACATTGGGAGAACCTGGCTCCACCTCTTCGACAACTACATCGAGCCCCATCTCCTCCAGGTAATGGGCAACGAAGAGAGCCACTTTCTCTTCACTCCCTCTGTCCTGGCGCCTTACGCTCGGGATTCTAATCAACTCCTGTGTCAGCTTAATCAACTCATCTCTCTTAATTTCTTTGATGATACGATCATGTTTCAATGGTATTCTCCTTTGGAGATTGTTTAATAGGGTTCAAGGATTCAAGGGTCCATGGGTTCAAGTATTTATTGATATGGCTTTAACTTGACCCCTCGATCCCTTGGCCCCTTGAACCCTCTTTATATCCCTCTCTGAATTCTCGACAGCTTCGGGTTAAGCA
>VGSD01000689.1 GCA_016875155.1 Deltaproteobacteria bacterium
CCCTGTGGGCCCTGGAAATATCTCGATGCAGATCAACCTGATGAAACAGCTTCGTGCCACAGCATATGTTGGGACCCCCAGTTTCCTCATGGCGATCGTTGAGGCTGCAGAGGGCATGCACCTCGATTTTAAGAAGGATCTTCATTTGGAAGCCACCTTTGTCGGTGCAGAGATGTTTCCGGAATCGCTCCGTCAAAAATTGGAGTCGAAACTGGATCTCATGGTCCGGCAAGGGTATGGCACCGTCGATGTGGGGTGTCTCGGATATGAGTGCCCGGAGAAGAAAGGGATGCACATCCCCGAAGATGTGATAGTGGAGATCGTTGATACGGAGACAGGAAAAGAGCTCAAAACCGGAGCAACCGGAGAGATTGTAGCCACCAACTTCAGTAAGGTCTTTCCGATGCTTCGCTTTGCAACAGGAGATCTCTCTTTCTTGATCGAGGATCCATGTCCCTGTGGACGGACTTCGATGCGTCTGGGAAGGATCATGGGGAGGACAGATCAGGTGACCAAGGTCTGGGGGATCTTTATTCATCCCTGGCAGGTGGATGAGATGATGGCAAAATTTCCGGTCATCGCCAATTATCAGGTTGTCGTGACGAGAAAGGATTACCATGATGAGATGGCGGTCTATGTCGAATTGAAGCAGGAGATTTCAGACAAGATGGGCATGAAAAAGAGGCTCGAAAAGGAGATTCTGGAGACCCTCAAAGTGACCGCTGAAGTGATCTTTACTGTGAAGGGAGGAATCCCGGATCGGGCCAAAAAGATTGATGACCGGAGGATCTGGGAGTAATTTGAATGGGGAACGAGGCGAAGGTCAAAGTAGGGGGAATCATGGCGGCGAGCGGTCTGGCAACCGTGAGTATTCTTTCTTTGCCGGATCGGCCCGATGTTCCCGGGATGATCCTCCATGCCATGGGGGGACGGAATATCAATATTGAGTTTGTCGTTCACAATGTTGATATTGAGGGAAATGGGAATATGACCTTCTGTATTGATCAGAAAAACCTGGAGTCTGCTATTGAGGTTCTGGAAGGGGTCAAGCCTCTGATCGAAGCGAAAGGGATTTCCTACCACCCTAATGTGGCGACGATCAGCGTCTTCGGTCCCCACTTCAGGGAAAGACCGATGATCTCCGGTCTCATGTTCAATGCCCTGGGCACAGCCGGGATCAATGTTATGGCGATCAGTACCTCCATCTCTAGTTGCTCCTGTGTGGTTGAGGCCGATCAGATCGAGAATGCCGTGAGGGTTTTGCATGAAACCTTCGAGGCTCCCCATCAAGTCACGAAGTTTGCACCCTGAACTGAATGAGGCTGGAGGAAAAAGGTTTGAGGCAGAGGGTAAGAATCAATTTAAAAAAAATGAAATCAGGCCTCCAACCTTTCACCCCTATCCTCTAACCCAAGAGCATGGAGTCCCATCTTTGTGAGGTCTGCGGCTCGGCGATCAATGATCAGTGGTTTGAGTTCTGTTATCGATGTAAAAAACAACTCTGTTTTGATCCTGGGTTAAGATGACTTTAGTGGACACCAAAGTTGAGTTAAAATACTGAAGACGGAGGTGTCGACATGGAAAGGATTCCAAGAGCGATCTACACGAGAGAGCTTCGAGAGGAAGCCGTAAAGCTGGTG
>VGSD01000690.1 GCA_016875155.1 Deltaproteobacteria bacterium
AAGAAGATAAAGTCTTTTTTCCATCCGGAGGGATTCAACTGGAGGGCCTCCTGAATATTCAAGAGGCCCTTTCTATTAGAGGAGGCCTCGTTCTTTGCCATCCCCATCCGCAATACGGTGGGGAGATGCATAACAATGTTATCAATAGGGCACTCGGAGTAGCCCGTGAGGAAGGATTTGCCACTCTTCGCTTTAACTTCAGGGGAGTCGGAGAAAGCGGGGGTTCTTACAGTGAAGGAGTTGGCGAGAAGGAAGATGTGCGTTCTGCCATTGGATATCTCGATTCAAAACTAAATCATTCGGGTGTCCCGATCCTGATCCTCGGTTACTCCTTCGGGGCTTGGGTTGGACTACCTATCGCCGTTGCAGAGGAGAGGGTAAAAGGGGTTGTGGCGGTTTCTCCTCCCTTGGAGATGTTCGATTTCGATTATTTTAAAAGCTGTAAAAAGAAGAAACTGATTATTGTAGGAGACAAGGACGCTTTTTGCCCATCCTCTCTTCTGGAAGAGTGGTATGAACAACTGCAGGAACCCAAATCATTGGCAATCATTCAGGGGGCAGACCACTTCTACTCCTATCAAACAAAACATATTATCCAACCCCTCCGAGAATTTCTGTCTGAAACAGTTTTGAGTTCGGAGTTCGGTGTTCGTAGTCAAGAATAAAAACAAAATCCAATTCACTCCGAACTCCCAACTCCTAACTCCGAACTATTTTTCCTAGCGCCCACCATATTCGATGAAAAAATAGACCTACAGAGTGAACCCATATGGCCTTCTGTATTTTTTTCAGAAATTTTTGGTCATCTCCGGCATAAGCCTTCAGAAAACGCAAGCGATCTGTTCTTGTGATGGGCAGGGCAGACCGTTTCCATTTTTCCACAGAACGGTTGAGGCGAAGGAGGTTCCTTATCCGTTCTCGGCGAGAAAGTTTTGTCTTACGGTAGGACCGATCAAAATCGATGATCAGAACCTGTTCTCCAAGCACCAGTAAATTTTTAAGCTGAAGATCTCTGTGGTAGAAACCTTTCTGATGAAATTGTCGGAGGAGAAGGCCCGCGGTTCGTATGGTTTTACGCTTTTTGAGTAGGTTTTGAAGAGAAGAGGGCGCTCCATTCTCCTTAAAATAACGGATCAGGTCTTTGGCATTAGAAATCTCCAGGGAAAGTAGATAGGCCCGATAGAACGGGAATATTACCATCTGGTGAATGGCTCCAATGGGTTGGATGGTTGGAATACCAGCGGACCGGATCCCTTCTGTTAAAACCAGTTCTTTAAAAGACCTTGCACCGAATAGGAAAAGGTCTCGATTGAGAAACTTTAAAAGCCCCCCATGGGAATATCTTCGAATGACCATTTTCATACCATTTTGAATCGGTATAGATGGGTGAGGGATCCTGCCTTCCAGATAGGTGAGGGTTGGATGAGAGGATAAGAAACCACTTAGGTTTTCTATGCCCATCTGAAGAAGTCGTTCCTTGAATTTGTCATGAAGGAGAAGATAAGTCCTCCCTTTTTTAATGAGCGAGTAAGAAGGTGGGATCGAAACCTTTTTTATCATCATGGGTAAAATTAAAGGAAACCAGGTGCTTTGTCAATTCTGAAATTTGAGATTTCCGGAAAACCCAGAAATCT
>VGSD01000691.1 GCA_016875155.1 Deltaproteobacteria bacterium
AAGAAAAAGGCAAACCAATAAATTTTTCTTAAATAGGCTGGCAGTAAATCTGCTGCTCCTCCTTGTCTTCCAAAGAGTTCTGTTGTGAATCCCCACCCTACGGAGAATGTTCCCAAAATGAAAAGTAAGTACATGACGATGCTATCTGGCACGTATTGCCAAAGACAATAAAGACAGTGATGGAAGGGAAGATGCATCATCCTGGGTGCGAAAACCTCGATCTGGGATAAGAGGAAGAGAACGGCATTCACAATAGAAAATAGACAGAGAACACCTAATATTGCCCTTCGAGGTTTTTTTGACCTCAGGATCAGGCCAACGAATCCGATCAGGGCGAGATGGGTGATTAAAAAGATGCTTTGAAGAAATTGAGCATATTCTGGCCCCAAAAGGGATTCCGGTGTAGTTCGGGTAGGTCGGTTTAAAATATCAGTAATCGTGGTGCAACAGGAGACGAGCGATTCCGGCGCAATCCCTATCACCAAGAAGATATCTCCCATGGAATCGATCAGCACCAAGAGGCCGATGATGGATAGAAGGAATAATTTCCTCCTCATCAAAGGAGAAGTCTTCGTCGCCCTATCAAGAACATGGAGGATGAGCCATCCTCCGATGAAGAAGAAGGTGATCGGTTTGAGGATCTCTGAAAAACGGGTAAGGCTTGGTTTCACCTGAGTCACGCCGAAGATGCACATCGCCCCTTCGATATCCGAAATGAAACTTTGAAGCGTGACGTAGAAGAGGGGCCAATTGATCAGCCTGACCACCAATACGATCACCATAATTAAGAGAATCAAGTAAGAGCGATCTTCCAGAGAAGTTTTTTCTTCAGGCGCGGTGGGTCTTTCCCATTTTCTGTAAAGGATGAGAGATGAAATCCCTCCCCATATCGCCAAGAGAGCGGAAAGGGCACCAATAAATATCATGGTGATGCTGAGGGCATTTAAAATCATCTGGATTCTCTATGTTCGACGTTCATAAGTCTTCCGTCCTTTAAAAGAAATGTCCTCTCACTGTAATCGAGGAAGACGGGATCATGACTGGAGACGATAATGGTCTTTCCTTTCTTTTTTAAGTCCATGAGAATATCTAAGAGGATGTTGATTGATTCGGCATCGATGTTGGAGGTGGGTTCATCTGCAATCAACACCTCAGGATCATTGATTAAGGCCCTGGCAATGGCAACCCTCTGCTGTTCCCCCCCGGACATCTGCTCCGGAGGATGATCCACTCTCTTCTCCAATTTTAATTGGATCAGCATTTCTACTGATCTTTCCCGCCTATCCCTTTCCATGACCCCAAGGGGGAGCAAGGGGAAGGCCACATTTTCCCAGGCAGGGAGACGTGGCAAGAGGTTGAAGTTCTGGAAAATCAAACCGATGGTCTTTTGGCGAATCCGGGAGAGCTGGACATCTGAATACTTTGAGATATCTTCTCCGCGAAGAAAAATACTACCATGGGTCGGTCGATCGATCGTGCTGATCAGGTTAAGAAGGGTGGTTTTCCCGGAGCCTGAAGGACCTCGGATAAGAACGAGACGATTCTTTGGAATCTCTATATCAATCTGATTGAGGGCCCGAACCTCTTCAGGCCTTCCCTGATAATAGATCTTATCTACCTTCTCTG
>VGSD01000692.1 GCA_016875155.1 Deltaproteobacteria bacterium
TCTCGATTCTGAAGGAAGGTTTCCTATATCCAGCCTATAAAGGTAAGCATCATCAATGGCTTCGCCCCATTCATTCTGGATCAGGGTGTACTGGGCCATGCCGTGCTCCAAAGCCAGGACATTATTCGTCAGGACTTGCTGTAAAAAGGGAATGGCTTCTTCCCCATAGATGAGAAACCTTCCCATATGGGAGATGTCAAAGAGGCCTCCGTATTTCCTTGTGGCCAGATGCTCTTCAAGGATGCCCGGCTTATAAGAAACAGGCATCTCCCAGCCGGCAAACTCCACCATCTGCGCCCCATTCTCCTGATGCCAGGCATGGAGCGGGGTCTGTTTGAGATCTTTTGGCATGCTTCAACTCCTTCTGTTGATCCGATTCGATCTGTTTAACCTTTTAACACATTTTAATAAAGATTTGGATAACTATTTCAATGGACGGATGTCGCCCCTCTGCCTCTGATCAAATTCAAGGAATTGGCTTGGGGGGTTATGGTGACAGGACGACATAGGAATTTTTAATGACAAGTGTAAATCGCCAATGAAGACAGGGACTGGACGGGTCGTTGACCGTTTTGTCTGAAGTCTTGAAGAGAGAAGTTCTTTTCAGCCGATGATCACAAGAGCAACATACGGGACCAGATTCAACAGAAGAACAAGGATCTTCATGAACCCGATGAAACAATAGATCACCACATCAAAGACTTCCCTCCGCATTGGAAACCACTTACCGTGCATCTGGTATACCCATTCTCTGGCATAGGCGCAGGTCAGGAACGAGAAAATGAGTAACCCCCCATTGATGATGGTGCACCACATGAAGAATGTTCGAACCGTCTGAATATCCATGAGACCCTCCTTACTCTTAGGTTTGTTTGGAGACAATCACCTCACAACAGTCATCGCCCTGATTCAGATTTTTTGTGTGCCGCACCAGAACATCCATCTCTTTCCCAAATAAACCCCTCACCAGCCCCTGGTAGGTGTGCACCGTGGCAATTCCACAATCTGCGATACCGGCTTTGGCAATGGCTTTCTGGACTTCACAGTCTGCGGTCTGTACCGTGATGGTATCTCCCTCGATAGATATCTTACGCCCTTCAATTTTTAAGACCTTGCTGAGGAGATCGAGGGTATCCAGAAAACTATCTGGCCATACTGGATGCGGGATAATCTCTTTTCTGATCTTTTTCCCAAAGACATAGGAGAACTGTTTCCACGCCTCGATATCCATCTCCCATGCTTTTTCTTTTCCAAGTTTTTCAGCCAAGGCTAAGAACCAGGCCCCATCCAAACGGACGATGGAATATTGGGCAAGCTCCAGAAGCTGGTCAGCAGATAAATTCATTTTACTCTCCTTTCCCAGGGCTATACTAATGAGTCCATAATTGAAAAGACATGCTCTTCAAAAAATCTCCCCTAACCCCCCTTCATCCCCCCTTAATTTAAGGGGGGAATAGAGGGGGGTTATAAAAAGTGGCGCTTTCAAGAACCCCCTTTGGAAACGCGAGAACACCCTATTTTCGGTTCGGTCTATCTTCGACTATTCCCCAATAATCTTCACAAGGACTCTTTTCCTTCTTCTTCCGTCAAACTCGCCATAAAAGATCTGTTCCCAAGGACCGAA
>VGSD01000693.1 GCA_016875155.1 Deltaproteobacteria bacterium
CATCAAGGTCGGTGTGAATAAATACACCGAAGGTGAAGAGATGGAGGTCGAACTCCATGAATACCGGCTAGGTTCTGCAGAGGAACAGATCAAGCGAACCAAAGCTGTGAGATGGGAAAGGGACAACCGAAAAGTGACACAATTATTGAAAGAACTTGAACAGGCGGCAAAGGCAGAAAAGAATGTGATGCCTTATCTTTTAGAATGCTGTAAGGCGTATGCCACCGTCGGAGAAATGACCAAGGTCTTTAAAGAGGTTTTTGGAGAGTTTAAGGAACCATCCATCTTCTAAAGAACAATTAGCGTTTTAAAATTAGCATTGAAAAGTTAGCATTTCTCTTTAAATGCTAATTTTGCATTGCTAATTGGCCATTTTGCAATGATCTTTTGAAAGGGGGATGTTATGGCTTTTACACGGTTTGGTCGGACGATTCGGAAGATTGGTGTCATTGGTTCAGGCAATATCGGGCCGGATATTGCGCTTCACTTCAGCCAGAATCTTTATGCCTATGGAGTGCCGGTGGTGGTGGTGGACATCGTCCAGTCTGCCCTGGATGCCGGGGCCAAAAAAGCTGAATCCAAAATGGCCAAGGCTACGGAAAAGAAGATTTTTAAGAAAGAAGTGGCTGATGCGATCTTTAAAAACATGACCTTCACCACAGACTATGACGCATTGAGCGATGCCGATCTGGTGATTGAAGCTGCTTTCGAGACATTTGAGGTTAAGAATAAAATCTTTACCCGATGTGAGGAAGTCTGTCCGAAGACAGCTATCCTGGCTTCCAACACATCCCATTTAGTCCCTGACGAAATCTTTAGCAAGATGAAGGATAAGAGCCGATGTTTAGCCCTCCATTATTTCTTCCCTGCGGAGAGAAATATCGCTTTTGAAATTATTCCGGCAAATGAGACCGATCCTGCGCTGCTCGACTATTCGATGAAATTCTACGAATTCATCGGTAAGGCACCCATCTATGTGAAGGGCCGTTATGGCTTTGCTCTCAATCCCATCTTTGAAGGAGTCTTCCTTGCCGCCGCTTTAGCGGTTGAAAAAGGGATAGCCAGCGTCAAACAGGCAGATGCCATCGTCCAGAAAGCCCTGGGAATGGGTGTGGGTCCGTTCACTGCGCATAATCTTGCAGGTGGAAATCCCCTGACCCAGCATGGTCTAAATGGGATGACTTCAACGATCATGCCCTGGTATCGTTCCCCCAACATATTGGATGAGCAGGTGCAGTCTGGAAAACCCTGGGAGACTGCCGGAAAGGGAGAAACGGTTGATTACAGCCCCGAAATATACAAAGCAGTATCCGACCGGGTGATAGGAGCGTATTTTGGGATGGCCTGTGAAATTGTAGGAAGCGGAATTACCAATATCAGTGACATGGAATTGGGAGTGGATGTGGGGTTAGTCATGACCCCTCCTTTTGGAATGATGAACAAAGTCGGGATAAAGAAATCTCTTGAATTGGTAGAGGCTTACGCAAAAGAAAAACCCGGATTCAAGGTGGATGATATCCTGAAAAAGCAGGCTGCTTCAGGACAGCCCTGGAAGATCCCTGTGGTATTGAGAGAAGATAAGGGAGACGTTGCGATTGTAAAGATTCGCAGACCCAAAGTT
>VGSD01000694.1 GCA_016875155.1 Deltaproteobacteria bacterium
AGAACTAAAATACGATAAACGCAGCCTTCTATTAACGATACGGGCATCTTTGCCGTTGAACGAAACCCTTTTCCCCGAGACAAAAGATGGCCCATAGAACAAGCGGCATTCTCCTTCACATCACATCTCTTCCTTCGCCTTTCGGAATAGGCGATCTGGGTCCTCAGGCTTATCAATTTGCCGACTTCTTAGCCCGGACAAAACAGAGTTACTGGCAGGTCCTTCCTCTTAACCCGACAGACCAGATTTCCGGTAATTCTCCATATAGCAGTTCATCCGCTTTTGCAGGCAATCCCCTCCTCATCAACCCGGAGCTTCTGGTTGAATCCGGTCTTCTCAAAAAAGGAGATAGAGAAGAGATCCCACCATTTCCTGTTGGACGTTGTGACTATGCATCTTTGATCCCCTATAAATCGGATATGCTTTGCCGTGCCTATGATGCTTTTCAAACAAAGGAAAAAGAGAGGGACGCTTTTGAAACATTCTGTAAAGAGAACGAGGAGTGGCTGGAAGATTTTTCACTTTTCGTTGTGATCAAGAAACATCTCAAAGGAAAAGCATGGGTAGAGTGGGAGAAGGGCCTTAGAGACAGAAACCCGGAATCACTTGAAGTGATCAAAAAAAACCTCAGGAACGAGATCGTGCAGGAGAAGTTTTTCCAGTACCTCTTCTTCAAGCAGTGGTTCTCTCTGAAGAGTTACTGCAATCAGAAAGGGATCCAATTCATCGGTGATGTTCCGATCTATGTTAATCATTACAGCACTGATGTCTGGGCACATCCAGAGATTTTCAATCTAAACAAAGAAGGAAAACCCATAGGAGTTGCCGGCGTCCCTCCTGACTATTTCAGCAAGACGGGTCAACTCTGGGGAAACCCCACATTTCGCTGGAACCGCCTCAAAAAGACGGACTACCAGTGGTGGTTCGATCGTATTTCACATAATCTATGCCTTTTTGATATCCTGCGCCTTGATCATTTCAGGGGGTTTGTCGCCTTCTGGGAGGTCCCTGCCACGGAGAAAACCGCCATCAATGGTAAATGGGTTGAAGCCCCTGTAAATGATTTTTTCACAGCCCTTCTCAAAAAATTTCCTGCCCAGGCTTTCATCGCAGAGGACCTTGGAATCATTACGCCTGATGTGAAAGAAGTGATGGACCTGTTCGGTTTTCCAGGGATGAGGGTCCTTCAATTTGCCTTCGGGGAAGACCAGCCCAATCACCCTTATCTCCCCCATAACTTCATTCCCAATACGATTGTCTATACAGGCACCCACGACAATAACACCGTGAGGGGTTGGTTCGAGAATGAAACGACTCCAAAGGATCAGAAAAGGATATTCCAGTATCTGGGAAAAGAGATTTCCTCTAAGCAGTTGCCGGCCGAACTCATCCGTCTGGCGATGATGTCTGTGGCCAACACGGTAATCGTTCCTATTCAAGACATCTTAGGATTGGGAGAAGAGGCGAGGATGAACCAACCATCCACCTTATCAGGGAACTGGGAGTGGCGCCTTCTGCCAGACCAATTGACCAAGGCTCATGAGGAAATGCTTCTTGAATTAACCGCCATTTATGGAAGATCTGTGTAAGCCGAAAGGAGAATCATGATGAAACAATGG
>VGSD01000695.1 GCA_016875155.1 Deltaproteobacteria bacterium
AAAACTCAAATGTCAAATGAATGTCAAAAGTTAAAACGTAAAAACATTTGAGCTTTGGATTTGATTTGGCATTTGAACTTTGTCATTTGACATTGCTTTATCTGACCACTCCTGTTTTCTTCCAGATCTCTCTTACGCTTGCCTCCGGACGCAACACCTGCTCTCCGGGGACCCTTGTGATGTCTTTCCAGATTTTAAACGGGTATTTGGGGTCTGATGCGATCGTTCCCTGGTAGCAGGGCACGCTTGCCATATGATCCAGTGGCCGCACCGTGAACATTCCTCTCAGGCTGTCAATAGATAATCCCTCAAGCGCTTTCACCACGGCCTCTGTCTCAATCGTCTTAGCCTTTTCAATGCCCCCCTTCAACAGGTAGACGGCATCATAATTCTGGACAGCCCATGCATCCGGAAAGGTTCCACGGGCTTTTTTAAATTTATCGACAAATTGAATCATCTTTGGATTCGGGTCCTGGAAAAAGTCGCCTCTGGCGAATCCAAAGGTTCCTTCGGGAGCATCGGGTCCTAATGCGATTAGAACGGGAAGGTCATAGAGCGCGATGAAGGGTGTTTTTTCGAAGAAGCCATAGGGAGCGGCCTGCTTGGTAAAGGCCACCAGGTCTCCCCCGAAGAGGGAGCTGTGAACCGCATCGGGTTTCTTCGCCATGATGGCGGTGATAAAGGCAGTAAAATCTTTTTCACCAAGTTTTGGCCAGGCCTGGTAGAGAATCTCGGCATCCGGGACCAGCCTTTTGATCTCCTCTTCGAAGGCCGCAGCCTCACGGCGTCCGAATTCATAATCGGGGTTGATCGTGCAGAATTTCTTTGCGGTGGGGACTTTTTTGTTAAGGTATCGGGTTGCTGCAGTGGCTTCCATGTAAGTGTTGGGAACAACCTGGAAGAAGTAAGGAGAGAATTTATCCACGGTCTGCCCTTCGGTATTGGCGATTGCAGAAATTCTTATTGTTTTGTATTCGGTGTGGACGACCTGCATGGCCAGACCTGTCCCATTGCTGCAAGGACCAATAATAAAATTAACTTTTTCCCTCAGGATCAAATCCTTTATTTCCCTCACTGCAACATCCACCTTCGCCTCCGTATCACGAACGACAAGGTCTACGTTCCTCCCAAGAATTCCTCCTTTCGCGTTGATCTCGTCCAACGCGATCTTTATGCCTTTGAGTCCTGCTTCTGAGTACATGTAGCATGCTCCGGCAAATTCGTAGATCGCTCCAATCTTGATTGGTTCTTTGGTGGCAGGTTTTGCTGGAGCTTTGGCTGGCTCTTTGGCGGGAGCAGGTTTGGCCTGCGCCATCACCATCGTAGTGATAAATAAACTGATGACAAAAATAATAGTTGTTAGGACTGCAAATTTTTTTATCTTTCTCCTCCTTTCATTATAAATGGGTTTTAATGACCAAGGGATTTCAACCGCTCACTAACGGCTTCAATATAATGAAACGAAAAAGTTGTCAAGTGAAATCTAACCATACCTCTCGGGATGGGCCTGAACCTCTTTGATAAAATCCTCTACGGTCTCTTTAAGAAAATATTTTGTTTTCCATCCCCAGTCCTCACCGGCCCTGGATTCATCAAGATATTTCGGCCAGCTCCGGA
>VGSD01000696.1 GCA_016875155.1 Deltaproteobacteria bacterium
GGCCCATGCTTACCAGATGAGAGATCCCTGCCAGCCCGATCATCAAAAGGTCGATCGCCTTCCCATGGAAGACTCCCCGTCCTTTCTTCACCTGGAAGATGATGTTAAACGCCGTCCTCAAAGAGCTGAAGATCCACGTGGAGGTCCAGAGCAGTCCAATGATCCCCAGTATCCCGGCTATTTTTCGGCTTTGAATGATTCCCAAGAGATTCTTCATAATCTTTGGGTCCAGCGCAGGGGCCACCCCCTCAAGGTAATGCCGGATATGGTTCAGCACCTCTTTGGCGGAGTAAAGATAGGTTCCGACCAGAGCCAGCAGGAGAAGGCTCAGCGGAATCAAACAGATGATGAGGTTGAAGGTGATCCCCGCGGAGAGAAAAAAACCATGATCGCTGTCAAATTTTTTAAGAACCGCCCAGAGGAATCGAACTCTGCCTCGAATGCTCCTTGTCCGTTTCATGACGACTTGGTCTTATTGGAAATCGACTTTCCCTGATCTGCAAGACCTCCTAACGCCCCTTCCTGCGGAAGCGCTGAAGGTTCCTTTCCCTTAGGAAAAACATCTCGAATCCTTCGACTCATCCAGAAGAGTAAGGAAAGGAGGATTCCAAGGAGAAAGGACCCCAGAATTGTATAGATCAGTGAAGTCTCCCACTTCCATAAGAGGAATTTAATGACTACAGGCGATGCACTCGAATTCTGGATGGCAAAGATGGCAATCCCGATCACCATAAGAAAAATCAACCAATATAGGTAGGACATGGAATGCCTCCTTAAAATGAGAAGTGATCCGTCCCTTTAATAAGGATTTGAAAAGTAGGTATCGAAAATATCGGTCAGCATCTGGTTGACGATGCCCTCGATCCTTTCCGGTGTCAACCTCGCAAAGGTGGCCTCTTTCTCCATTTCGATATTCCTCGTAAAGACTTTCCCCTCTTTTTTCACACCTAAATGGATCACGAAGTGAATCGAAGTCTTCGCATTCGTTCGAAAGGCACCGGCTTTCCCTTCCGTCCAGAACCGCTTGATTTCCACCTTCAGGACAGAATCCGTTCCGATGTTCTTCAGGGACTCGGGTTGCCCATCCCAATTCGTTACGAGGACAGTCTTCACCCCAAAACGAGAAAGGGCAGACGATATCGAATCGATCATAGCCTGATTCAGAGGAAAGGGATCGCTTTTGAAAGAGCTGGAGGGTCCATCATAGGGGGTATGGCGACCGATGTAGAGTTGATCCTGACGCTCGTCCTGAAAGGGAACCACGCCAAGCGTAGGGCCAATTTTCCCTGAGAGTGTGGAAAACTCTTTGACAGGTTGATATTGGATGCGGACAAGATGCGTCCCTCCTTTCGCACAACCAAAAACGAAGGAGAGGATGAAAATGGTAAAGAGCCAACGGTAGGATTTCATAGATTTACCTCCTGTTATTATGAACGGAGTTAAGATATGTTTCAATGTATCAGTTAGACCTCAAAATGTCAAAATCACTTCTCAATGTGATGATGTATTTACCTTGTTAGAATTCTATCTTTAAACGTGGCGAATACGGGGTTTACATTACGACTCTTTTCCAGTTAAATTTATCCCGTTAGAA
>VGSD01000697.1 GCA_016875155.1 Deltaproteobacteria bacterium
ATTCGAGGATTCAAGGGATCAAGCGGGCAAGGGTTCAAGTGGGCAAATGCTTTTCGTTGAATCCTCGAACCCTCGAATCCTTGAACCCTTTCAAATTTTTATAAAAGGAGGTTTTTATGCAATCGAGTGACTTTTTTGAACCCTACAAGGGCGACGTTAAAGAGGTGGCGATTGGCCCGGAAGGAAAGACGATGAAGATCGGGGGAGAAAAGACCCTTCCCTTCCATGCCTTTGAAGGACAGGTTGGAGCGCCCGTGAAATTTGCTCTTGAGGTTTTCGATGCCCCTCCGGAAGGCTGGCCAGAACACCTCCGTTCCTCTTATGCCGATGTCCTCGCCAATCCGGTTGCCTGGGCAGACAAATGTGTGAAACAGTTCGGGGCGGACATCATCTCTCTCTACCTTGCAAGTCTTGACAGCGATAACTTTGACGCAACTAAAATTGCTGAAAACGTGAAGAAGATTGCCGACCAGATCGCTGTTCCTCTCATTGTGATGGGGATCGGAGATAAGGACAAGGATGCCAAAGCGTTCGTAGAGATTGCTAAGGTTTGCAAGGGTAAGAATCTCCTCTTTGGCCCTCTCGTGAAGGAAAACTACGAGGAAATCGCCAAAGCCGCTCTTGAAGGGGGACATGGCATCATCCCTCAGAGTCCCCTCGACATCAATCTCTGCAAGGAACTGAATGTGAAACTGACCAAGTTTTTCCCCAAGGAAAAGATGGTTATCGATCCTCTGTCCGCTGCCATCGGTTATGGCATTGACTATTCCTTTTCGATCATGGAGCGTGTCAAACAGGTGGCGGTTATCCATAATGACGAAATGATGAAGATGCCCATGGTCGCCAACATCGGAAAGGATTGCTGGAAGACGAAGGAGGCCAAGGAGGATAAAACCCAGGGCATCCTGTGGGAAGCCATCACAGCATTCACCCTCATATTGTCGGGTGCAAACCTTGTGATCATGCGCCATCCGGAGAGTTTAAAACTGGTCAAGAAATTAATTTCATGAAAGGAGTTGCCCATGAGTAAAGGAAAGATAAAGAATCAGGAAATTGAAAAAACAATCAGGGCAGAAGATAACTGGGAGCCGGTCGGCCCCACCCCGATGCCGGAGATATCCGATTTAAGGCGTTGGGACAGAAGGCTTCTGAAAACCTATAAACCCTTCTATGCCCCCTTCTGTGATCTCTGCTGTTTCTGCACCTTTGGAAAATGCGATTTGACCGGAGATAAAAAAGGCGCATGCGGGATCAACATCTCCGGACAGCAGGGAAGATGGGCATTGATCTTCTCTTTGATGGGATGCTCGGCCCACGGAGCCCATGGTCGCCATCTGGTGGATTACCTCATCGAAAAATACGGTGAAGATTACAAGATCGATTTGGGTGGTCAGGTGGCTGTCGAAGCCCCTCACATCCGGACGGTCATGGGTCTTAAACCCGAGACCCTCGGCGATCTCAGAAAAGCGATCGAATATGTGGAAAGAGGGATCATTCACGGTGTCTCCGCCACTCATATGGGCCAGGAGGGAAGCGATATCGATTTCGAATCCAAATCGCTTCATATCGGTATGCTCGACCAT
>VGSD01000698.1 GCA_016875155.1 Deltaproteobacteria bacterium
CAATCTTTCTTTTCAGGCCTAGGGAAAGACATCATGCTGAGAATAAGGGTTTGGTGCTGATCTACAATCTGGATGATCTTCTCAAGGTCGCCCAGTTTATCGCCCAATCCCTCGATGGTGATCCTCGATCCTTCTTCTCGAATGCCCAATGATCGCATGAGGACCCTGACGATATCTGATTCAGTGACGATCCCAACCAGTTTTTCTTTCTCCACCACGGGGAATGACCCAATCTTTTTATCCTGCCCGATCTTTAATGCCTCTTCAAAAGGCGTATCGGGTGTAATCGTGATGGGATTCTTTTTCATGATCTCGCTGACCTCCATTTTGGCAAGGAGATAGTTCAACTCATATACACTGAGTGACGTCGCTGGCGAAGGAGAAGCCATCAGGAGATCGTGTTGTGTGATGATCCCGGCCAATTTACCCTTGTCAACGACCGGGAGTCTTCTGATCTTGTTCTCTCTCATGATTTTTTGGGCATCCAGGAGAAGCGTCTTACTGTCTACAATAATTGGATTCTTTGTCATCATGTCTTTGATCCTCATAGTCATCCCTCCTTTCTTACCTCTTATCAAAGTATAATCATTACAACCCCTATGACACAATAATGGCAAGAAAAATTAACACTCTTCACATCTTAGCAATTGCCACCAGGAACGTCAAGGCAAAAAAACTAACCCTTGGCCCTTGACATTCATTGTAGGACAGCGTAATATATAGTCTAATCACACAGCAGGGAGGATTATTATGGCGGGTGTTCAGAAGAGTTTACGCCTTCCGCCGGAGACGACAAAGCAAATTGAGCAAATGGCTAAGGAGACGGGTCAGGATTTTTCAAATGTGACCAAGGATCTCCTGCAGGAAGCGATTAAAATGAGACGTTGTCCTGGAATATTATTTGCGGAGGGGACCAGCGGAAGGAGAGCCCGTGTGGCCGGCTCAGGCATTGAAGTTTGGGAAGTGATTGCCGTTTATAAAAGCATGAGAGAAGATTTCAAAAGACTGCAAAAGACCTATCATTGGCTATCCGGGGGGCAACTCAAGGCCGCTCTTGGATATTATATTAACTATCCGCAGGAAATTGATCGGATCATCGAGCAGAACGAACAGTGGACTGAGGAGAAGGTTCGAGACCGCTATACCTTCATGAGGTCCTCGTTGTGAAATTTTACCTTGATGAAGACCTCAGTCCTAAGATTGCTGAAATACTTAGAAAGAGCGGAATCGATGCCCGCAGTGCTCATGAGGTTCACATGTGCGAGACATCGGACCAGCGGCAGCTCAATTTTGCAGCGGCGGAGAAAAGATGCCTGGTGACCAGGAACAGAGACGACTTCATAAGGCTCACCGTTCAATTCTTCAATGATCAGCGCCCCCATTATGGAGTCCTCATCGTTCCCTACAGCCTTCCCGGGGATCAATTTTCACGAATCGCAGGACTGATCAAGAAATTCTCCTCGGTTCATCAAAAAGTGATGGCTCCTTATTCAATTATGTTTCTCCCGATCGAATAACTTTAGATGGCAGGTGGTTCCCTCGCCTGGCGATCCACGGTAAATTTGTTCTCCTT
>VGSD01000699.1 GCA_016875155.1 Deltaproteobacteria bacterium
TTAACATTAGCAGAATCAATCAAATTCATAATACCAATATATCAGAAAGATGGGTCCCGGCTTTCCTAAAACCTATAGGTCGTTATTCTAAACGAACCTCTTTTTGCGTCCATTTCTCCATCATTCCCTGCCTACCGGCAGGCAGGCAATATTCCATCATTCCCTTTATTACATCCTTCCTTTTTCTTTCATCAGGCGGATCATTAAGTCTTTGTAATTTTTGGGCGGGATAACTTTCTTCTCCCTTTCCACCATCTTCATCGCTTCGGTCGGGCAGAAGTTGGCACAGACGCCACATCCGATGCAGAATTCCCCATCCACAACAGGATAATCTCCATCCATCTTGATGGCTTTGATTTGGCAATGATCCACACATATTTCACATCCATTGCAATCTTCCTGCTCCAGCCGGGCGATGTAATTAGTGGTGGTCACAGCATGCTTCAGATAGTGTTTGGTAATGCCTTCAAGAAAACCGCAACAGCACCCGCAACAGTTACAGATAAAGGTGGTTTGGTCCTGAACATTGTCTCCGATGTGAACCAGTCCAAGATCCTCTGCTTTTTTCAATGTTCCTAATAGTTCTTCGACAGACGCCCTTTTCGCAAATCCTTGCTCCACCAGGAAATCGGAGGCATTGCCAAGACTCATGCAGATATCATCGATGGGCGCGGAACAATTTTTTCCGAGGTGCCATGCCTCATGGCGGCAATAGCATTTCCCGACGCTTCCACGGCCTGCCTTTCGGATATGTTCTGCCGCTTCGTCAAAACGGAGGATTTCGCTTTTCACCTTCGGCAGAACCCCGCTGTAAACATAGGCTTTCCCACGGCTCGTTCCAGGGGAGGCAAATTCCCGGATGAATTCCGGCGTGTTCCTGTAGGTGCGCATCAATTCTGCCAGTCGCTTCATGGGAAGTGATTCATTTGTGCGCATAAAAGTGAACTCAAAAAACCCTGTCAAACCCGGGGAAAGCAGGTATCGAACCTTTCCATCCTTTACCGAAGAAACGACCAGGCCTTTCTCCAGCATTCCTTTTAAAATGCCCTCTAACTCCCCGCTCTCGATCCCCGTCACCTCCCGAAGTTCTTCGATGGTTGCAAGGCCAAAGGGAAATTTAGCTCCAACCTCGGCTTCTTTATCGGTATATAGAATCGATAAGATTTCATAGACCGAGGCGTGCTCCGGCAATCCGACCGGATTCTGATGAAGCCTCTTCTGCAACTGTTTTAAGATCTCTTCTTTTCCTGCGAGATGACCCATAAATTCCTCCTTCGTTTTAATTTTTAACCATTCTCCGATCGGTTTACCCTTCGGCGCCACCGAGCCACGCCACATATTTTTTCAAATTGGTCTTGGCCAATCTTTCAAAAAGTTTCCTGTCTGCGGTCATCATCCTTATTTCATGGATCCTTGACAGGGTAACGTACATGGCATCATAAATAGTGATTCCATAGGCCATCCCGATATGCACCGCCAACGGCAATAGCCCTTTAGAGGGTTCCACTCTCAATGGGAGCAAAACAATGGCGTCCGAAATCTCTTCAACCTCAGAGCGAGTAAGCTCATTC
>VGSD01000700.1 GCA_016875155.1 Deltaproteobacteria bacterium
CGAGCCGAGCGTAGTCGCCGAGTTTATCATCAACGCCGACGTATGGAAGAGCCTGCCGGCACAACAGCAGGAGGCGATCCGGTCCGCCACGATCGAAACCTACATACGCTGGTGGGTAAAGTGGCAGAGACAGAATGCGGATGCGCTGGAGGAGATGCGCACCAAATTCGGCACGCAGGTCCTGCGCACGCCGCCCGATATCCTGACTGCCTTCTTGAAGGCGTGGGATGCAATCGCTGCGGAAGAGTCAGCCAAGAATCCCGTGTTCAAGAAGGTCTACGATTCGCAGCGTGAATGGGCATCGAAAGTGGTTCCAGCCAAGCGCTTCTTGAACCCGCCTTACTCTTTCGCTGCCAACCACTACTGGCCGCCAGAAAAGGCGGCGCCAGCCAAACCGTCTAAACCGGCAGCGCCGGCAAAGAAATAACGCTTCGGCTCAACGTCTGCAACGCCGGACCGGGGAATCACATCGGTCCGGCATTCAGTATTGCAGGATGGCCGTATACGGCGCTACGCCTCCGTGTTGCCTGTCTCCCTGGATTCCTTGCAATTCTTTATCGCCCGGGGAGATAAGACCATGATCAAATCCAGTTTATACTATTCAACCGATTGGATCGCGGAGCATTGGGATTGGTTGTCATTTTCATTTTGACGGGCCAATGGATAAAAATGATTATTTTTTAAAGAGGACACCTGGATAACCTCTTTATGCTGGTTGTTTTTGCAGACCTGATCGGTGTTCCTCTACTTCCCCCTTATTATTCTTTTCGAAGCTTATCCTGAGGAGGAGTGATGAAGAGATATCTGGTTTTCTTCTTTGTCATCTTGATTGTGGTACTGGCAGGCATGAAATTATATTTCATCTATTCTACGCCTGACATCAAACCACATGTGGATCCAACCTGGAATGCAGGCCAAATCGTCCACCTGCTTCCTACAGTCAACCACAATCGCATTCTAATCAAAGCTTCCTTTCAAATACCCCTAACCCAAGCTCCAATCTTGAAAGCAAACGGTAAAAGCTATGTTGGCCGGCAGACCGATACCCAAGGGTATTTTTGGTATTTTGATGCCACCGGATTGGAGCCAAATCATAAGTATGATTTAGCGATCGAAGATAGTTTGGGGAAACCCTTGTGTGATCCTTGGCCTCTTTCTACTTTTCCTTCACCAAATGAGAAACCTGAAAGACTGAGGCTGCTGATTTTCACCGGGCTGGGTGGACATGACATACACATTGAATGGTTTAGCACGGGTCCTCTTCCTCTTTCTACTCGGATCAGGTTATTAAAAAGGGCTCTTTCCTTTAAACCAGACATGCTTATCTCAAGCGGGGACCAAATTTATTACGATTTGAGGTATGATAAATCTGCAAAAGTGATGGGAGACTCTGCAAAATCGAAAGCCTATGCAGGACAGTTCGATCCCTCCCTTCCAATATTGGGGACAAAAAACGAGGAAGTGCTAAAGAAGGCCGCGGGACCCCAAATTGCCTATCTCTATGGAACCGTGTGCCGGTCGATTCCTACCTTTTTCCTCTTGGACGACCACGATTATTTCGAAAATGATA
>VGSD01000701.1 GCA_016875155.1 Deltaproteobacteria bacterium
CTATCAACCCACACAAGCCCGCCCAGAGACCTTCCTGACGGGACTCCAACTTACGACTCGAAATTTCAATGTCGCAGGTTTCTCAAAAATATTTTATTTTTTTTCAATCCTTATATCGGAGTTCCAGGTTTCGAAACTTTCAGTTTAAGAACAGACTTTATTTAGGTATCTTTGGGCTCTTAAAGTATCTGAGCAGTTCGGAATCAGATTCCAGTAAAATCGTCGTCTTTCCCTCAAAGAGCTTTTCGTAAGTCTGGAGTCTCCTGAGGAATGAATAAAATTCCAAATCCTGTTCATAAGCAGAAGCAAATATTTCTGTGGCGCGACCGTCTCCTTCTCCAAAAAGCTTCATTTGCTGCTGATAGGCCTTGGCCAGGATGATCTCTTTCTCCTTGTCGGTTTCAGCCTTGATCTCCCGCGAACGCTGTTCTCCCTCGGCCCTGTATCGTTTTGCAATCCGGTGACGTTCTGCCTGCATTCGGGCGTAGACACTGGCCTGAACCTCTTTAGGAAGGTCAGCTCGTTTGATCCGGACATCGATAATCGTGATACCAAACCGTTTCGCCAATTCGTGAGCCTCTTTTGCAACCGTCTCAACAATCTTCTCCCGTTCTTCCCGGATAAATCCGATGAAGCTGTGTTTTGCAATCTCCTGCCTCAGGCGGGCCACGAGAATATCCTCGAGACGGGACAACGCCCCTGCTTCTGTCCTCACGCTTCGATAGAATTCGAGGGGATCCTCAATCTTCCAGCGTGAGACGTGATCCACCACCACCCGCTTCTTATCCAGGGTGATGTACTCGACGGCCACGGCGTCCGTGGTCAACACCCTCTTCTCAAGAAGGTGTAAAGTCTGTATGACCGGGACTTTAAAATGTAAGCCGGGTTCCCGGATGGTTCGGATATATTTCCCGAACTGGGTGATGATGGCCTGTTGCTGCTCATCAATGGTGAAAGTCGCACTTGACAGAAGGATGAAAAAGAAAAAAACCAGGATGATCACAGTTGTTTGTTTCCCTTTTCCCATCGTTCCTCACTCCTTTTTTCCCTCTTTGATGGTGATCGCCTCTTTTAAGGGAAGCCACTTCAAGACCGAACCTTTCCCTTCGGGCGGAAGGATATATTTTTCCTTCTCAGGCAGAATTTTATCCAGCGTTTCTAAATAGAGTCGTTCTCTGGTCGCCTCTTTTGCCTTTCGATAAGCTTTCAGCACATCGAGAAATTTTGTTGCATCCCCCTGAGACCGGATTACCCTCTGTTCTTTATAGGCCTCCGCGTTCCGGACCATCTGGGCCGCTTCTCCCCTTGCCTTTGGAATGAGATCTTCGCGATACCCCTCTGCCTCTCTCATCAAACGCTCTCGATCCTCCCATGCCCTGACCACATCGTGAAAGGCATCCTTCACCTCTTCAGGGGGATCCACCACGAGGAGCCTCGCCTCAGTGACCATCAATCCGGTCTGATAATCATCGAGAAGAGTTTGGAGATATTTTTTTATCTCATCCTGGACCACAACCCGTCCCTCGGTCATGGTGAAGTCAATGGAATTTCTTCCCACCACGCTCCGGA
>VGSD01000702.1 GCA_016875155.1 Deltaproteobacteria bacterium
TTGTGGAGTAGGATGCCTTTATAACCTGACCAGATTTGCTCCATAGGTTAGACCTGCCCCGAAGCCAACGAGGATGACAAGGTCTCCCTTTCTAAGTTTTCCTCCACGCAGGGATAGGTCCAGAGCAAGCGGAATGGAGGCGCAGGAGTTGTTCCCGTATTTTTCAATGGTTACGATCATTTTATTTTTTGCCTCCCCTGGATGGAGCTCAAGCTGCGATTCAAGATCCTCTGCAGCGGCCATAATGATCCTTGCATTGGCCTGATGGGGGATGATCTTGGTCACTCGGCCAAACAGATGGCGCAGCTCTTTTTTACTGGCTGTTCCTGAAGGATCAAGTACACGCAGACAGCTTTCAGCCATTACTCTTTTTGCAAAGACATAAACCTTTCTCCCCTCCATCCAGATATATCCATTTCCGGTGTTGTTCTTTTTGGAAAGGATGAGGAGATGACGCGACTTGGCGTTTCCTCCAAGGTGAGAGTGAATGATTCCCTCATGAGTGGACCGCTTTAATATGACAGCACCGGCACCATCCCCAAAGAGGACACACGTGTTGCGATCCTGATAGTCTGTGATCGCTGACAGTTTATCCGTCCCGATCACCGCCACCATTCTATATTGACCGGCCTTGATAGACATCTCCGCAACGGCGAAGGCGTAATTAAATCCTGTACACCCTGCCTGCACATCGAAGAAAGGAAGATCTTTGGGAAGATTGAGCCAGTCCGCGATCTGACCTCCGGCAGAAGGCCACACAGGGTCAGTCGTATTGGTGCCCACCACCAGTGCTTCGATTTCCTCCGGCCTGATCCCGGCATTTTGAATCGCCTTCTCAAGAGCTATGGCCCCCATGGTCACATTGGTCTCTTCATCTCTGGCGATCCGTCGTTCCCGGATGCCCGTTCTTTCGATGATCCACCGGTCACTCGTATCCACTAATTTTTCCAGATGATGGTTGGTGAGAACCTGCTCAGGGACGTAAGACCCTGTGCCAATGATGCTCGCATGATGCATAGAAACCCCTCTTGGAGCAAGAATAGGAGAAAAAATGACCTACCTTAAATACATCAAAGCAATTCAGAGACTTTAAATATCTCATGTTTGTCAACGGAAGATTTTAAGAATGTTGCTTCCACCCCACTCTTATAAAAAATTATTAACACAATTCGACTCCTCTGTAAAATAGAGAATTGTTTTGGGGTTCGAATGAATTTTATCTGATCAGGAGGGAGAAAGTTTATGAGGGAGAAGAGGAAAACTCAACGATGAAAAAATGGTGGCGGTGCAGGGATTTGAACCCCGGACACTGCGGATATGAGCCGCATGCTCTGACCGACTGAGCTACACCGCCAGTATGGATGAAATTTTACTCAATCCCTCTCAATTGTCAATACCTCCAATGAAATTTCATTTGATTTTAGGCCTATCGTTCTTCATAATAGGATTAACTAAATAAGATTGAGGGGAGATCATGAGGATTGCTTATTACGATTGTTTTTCGGGTGCGAGCGGGGATATGATTCTTAGTTCTATGATCGATGCTGGGCTGAGCCCTAAAGGGTTGA
>VGSD01000703.1 GCA_016875155.1 Deltaproteobacteria bacterium
TTTCGAAGGAGACATCGCAAACCGGTTTGGCGATATCGGAGCCTATGCGAAAGAGTTCAAAGCGGACGGAGCGATCCTCTATGTCTATAAGTTTTGTGATCCTTTCGGCTTTGAGGTTCCTGCACGAAAGGCCTACTATCAATCGATCAATGTTCCCATGCTTCATCTGGAGGATATTTACTCGGCCGGAACAATGGGTCAACTGCGAACCCGAATCCAGGCCTTTCTGGAAATGATCGGGTAAAGTGACACCCGGGGAATACGGCGATGGTTAGGAAGCCGGTTTTGGCAAAGCCAATGGGTTAAGGACGACAACCTTACCCAACCACTAAACGGGCGTCTTTACCCTAACCCCTGCCGAAAACTTTTTTTAAATAAGGGAGGTTTTAATCATGGCTGAGGAGCAGAAAGAGGCGAAACCGAAGAAGAGAATGACTGCGACCAAGGCGGCGGCTTCCATCGGCCCCATGGTGAAGGAGTTTATCACCGGAACCCTTCAGGCCAAGGCTGAGGGGAAGCAGAAGGTAGCCTATACCTTCATCGTCTGCCATCATGAGGAGATCTTCAGGGCGCTCGATGTGGTGCCGGTGTGGACGGAAAATTTCGCAGGCATCTGCGGCGCCAAGAGAGATGCAGAGCGATTTCTTCAACGGGCGGAATCCCTTGGTCTCTCCCGATCCCTGTGCACCTATGCCCTCTGTGGAATCGGTTTCGATCAATGGAGGGAAGAGTTAGGCCAGATGCCTCCGGATGCTCCCTGGGGCGGGCAGGTCAGGCCTGATTTCATGATCTCAAGTGGGCAGATCCTCTGCGATCCGAGAGCGAAGTGGTATCAAGCTTCCCAACAATTCATGCCGGATGTGCCCATCTATAATATCGATCTTCCCTATCCGCTGTTTCAGATCAACCGTGACCACCGGGAAGTCCTCGGCTATTACCATCAATATATCGTCAAGCAGTTGCGCGGGCTGGTGGCTTTTATCGAAGAGCAGACAAAGAAGAAGATGGATTATGACCGGTTAAGGGAGCTGGTGAAGTTAAGCGATAAAACATGGAACTTGATCGAAGAGACTTATGATCTTCGCAAAGCAGTGCCTTGCCCCATGGGAACGGGTGATGCCATGAATACCATGGTGCCGATTAACTTCATGATGGCCACCCAGAGGGCTTATGATTTTTTTGTTGACCTTAAGAAGGAACTGGAGGAGAAGATCGCCAAGGGAGAAGGGGAGGTTGAAAACGAAAAATACAGACTGATGTGGGGAGGAGGATTGCCTGCCTGGTATGCGCTGAACGATTTCAACTATTTTAATGGCAAAGGAGCCTCATTCCCGGCGGAGACGACGTATCGAATGGTTGCACCTCTCAACCAGATGGATCTTCCCGAGACCAAAGATCCCATCGAGCACCTGGCATGGAGATGGCTCGGATACTGGACTTTCTGGTTTGACAGAGCCAAGAAGAGGTCGGGGTCCGAACCCGATGTGGAACGGTTAATCAACCGTATCGAAGAATATAAGATTGATGGCGTGGTCATGCATGAAGCCTTCTCTTGCCGGACCT
>VGSD01000704.1 GCA_016875155.1 Deltaproteobacteria bacterium
AGACCTTCTTCTCGATCTCATCCTCCACAAAGAGAAATGTTCCCAGGAGGGTCCGGAGTTGAGTCTGACTCTCATCCGTAGCAACGGAGAGGAGTTCCTCATAGACCGTATGTTCAGGACGGAGGAGGTCAAACTGGTGCTGGGCAAAGTAGGCGCGGGTCACATCTTTTCCAAGGACGACTTCTCCTTCTTCATAATCAAGAACGCCGGCCAGTATTTTTAACAGAGTGGATTTGCCCGCTCCGTTGGGACCAACCAGGGCCACCTTGTCTCCCCGATAGAGGGTGAGGTCAATGCCCTCATAGACCACGGTCTCACTGTAGCGCTTATGAAGATTTTTTACCTCGATGACCCGGTGGCCGCTTCTCTTCGGTGCCGGGAACTCGAATCGAATCTCTCTTCGCTCTTTGGGCAGTTCGATCCGTTCGATCTTGTCGAGCATCTTGATCCGGCTCTGAACCTGACTCGACTTTGTGTTCTTGGCTCGAAATCGCTCAATAAATCTTTCGGTCTGCTCGATTTTTTTCTGCTGGGTCTTGAAGGTTGCCTCAAGAATCTCCCTTCGGTTCTCTCTCTCCTCAAGGTAGCGGTCGTAATCGCCATGATAGAGGTCGATCTTTTCGCCTTCGATCTCGGCAATTCGATCGATGAGGTGATTGAGAAAGACCCGGTCGTGAGAAACGATGACCATGGCGCCCGGGTAGTTGACCAGGAAATTCTCAAGCCAGATGAGAGATTCGAGGTCGAGGTGATTGGTCGGCTCGTCGAGGAGAAGAAGGTCAGGAGACTGGAGAAGGATTTTCGACAGGGTGATTCGCATCAACCAGCCACCACTTAACTCATCCGTCAGCCGGTTGAAATCCCTCTCCTTGAAGCCCAATCCATCGAGGATCTGTTTGGCCTCGGCCTCCAGGCCATATCCTCCGAGGAGGGTATAGTGCTCATGAAGTTTCCCATACTCCTTGGCCAGTTTCTCCTGAGCTTTGGTATCGTCAATCGTAGCAAGTTCTTCCTCGAGAATCTTCATCTTATCCTGGAGGGTGGTGATTGAAGATACGCTTTTTAAGACCTCATCCAGGACCGTATCTCCTCTGAAAGAGATCACCTCCTGGGGGAGGTAGCCCATCTTGACCCCTTTAGCGATGAGAATCTCTCCATTTTCAAATGATTCTTCTCCGAGAATCATTCTGAAAAGGGTTGTTTTGCCGGAACCATTGGGGCCAATCAAGCCAATGCGATCTCTCGCTCCGATCTGCAGCGAGCAGTCTTTGAAAAGAATCCTGCCCCCGAACTGTTTCTGTACATGGTTGAGTGTGATCATAAACGGTGGTTGATATGGATATGGACCTGGCCTCTTTGGATCTTTTGTGCCATCCATTTAATCAGAAGTTTTTTAATCAGGAGCCTGGTCCATGGGATGAGAAGGAATAGTCCGAACAAATCCGTCAGTACGCCTGGGGTGAGAAGGAGGATTCCTCCGGCGAGAATCATCACACCATCCATCAGGTTGGAGGCCGGCATTCTTCCCTCTGCCATCTCCTGTTGCATCTTT
>VGSD01000705.1 GCA_016875155.1 Deltaproteobacteria bacterium
CTCCCGTACTCACCATCCATCTCCGGAAAGTATTGCGCTATCAAATGATTCCGAATCCGAACCCGATAACCCTGCTCTTGTCTCTTGAGCCGCTTCTTTAACGACAGCAATCCTCGTAACCCCCTCAACTGCGCCGTCGGATATTCATAGTACAAACACTTCCCCTGTGAGATTAAATCCGCCACATTCGCCGAATCTTTATCGTCATGCTTGTCCCAACGCCCATCTAACGACTCGCGGTTTTTCGCCACCGCCACCCCAGAAACCAATACCACCGTCCTCCCCATCTGGATTAAATACTCTCCCAACGGCTTATGGTAATTCGCCGTCGGCTCTAGCCCATAGACAACCTTCTTCAACCCATGCCGCACCCGCAACGCCTCGGCCTGATCCAGAAGCCTCCTAAACCCCTCGCCGTCGTTGCTAAACACAAGACGCCTCAACAGCGTCTTTCCCGTCGCTGTCCCGAAAAAGGCGTGGTGCCGTTCTTTCGCAATATCGATCCCCACGATCAAATGCTTCTCCGATTGTCTGATCTGTTTCCTCAGTTGACGAAACTCTTCCAGCCGGTTACGATTGTTCTCATCCATAGAAACCTCCTTTAAGAATTTGAGTTTGGTCGTGCTTACTCTTATCTCTTAACAGGAGGTTTCTTTTTATGGTAGATTATAAATAAATTTTTTCTACCTTATCCTTTGAGGTCTAACCTCGCCCCCTAAGAATATATAACGTAGGTTCAAATGCAACTTCATCCCACCAAGATAAGCTCAATCATCCTTCCTTGGCACCCTTCAAATCTTCAATCGGTGCAATCGCTGGCATTTTTTCTCCTTTAAGAACGTGTCCGTGACCGTGTCTCCCGAGTTATCGGGACAAGCATGATTCGTGACCGTAGGCTCAGCTCCTTTTTAAGAATAGGCTTTTGTTGGAATCCCCATGATATCCACCCCCCACCGGAATTTGCCCCAATATACCAAAAGCAGAAATTTATGACAATCCTTGACACAATGTAAATCATCAGGGGTTAGGTGAAATCAGAAGGCAGCCGATCTTGATATCCATCTTCAGACAGAAGAGAGATGTGGCGCATGAATTATGGCGACGATGATACCTACTGATATCGGGGGGTTTGAGACCTAAAAATTGGCAGAAGAATTGGGGCACCCATTAAAAGGCACCTGAGACGAGAAAGCTTTATGAGGGATATTGGTCCATTTGAATAAAGGAGACGACCCTATTTCCTTTTCCGTTTCAGTAAGCCAGCCACTTCATCTAAAATAACCTGAGACACTTCTTCTTTTGACATCATGGGAAGGTCCTTCACCTCTCCGGAAGGATAGAGGAACTTCACCTGGTTTGTTTCTGAGGCAAATCCTGCCCCTGGCTTGGTCACATCATTGACCACGATCAGATCTAAATTCTTCTCTTTCAATTTCTTTTTTGCATTGGAGACAAGGTCTTCGGTTTCAGCGGCAAATCCGATAAGGATTCGCTTCCCTTTCTTCTTTCCTATCTCTCCAAGGATGTCTCTCGTTCTCTCCATCTCCAGGG
>VGSD01000706.1 GCA_016875155.1 Deltaproteobacteria bacterium
GCCCTCAATATCTTGAAATTTACTTTGCCCTTTCAAAAATCGGCGCCATTCTCGTGCCTCTCAACTGGAGACTGGCAGGACCTGAGCTCGAGTTCATCATTAAAGATAGCGGCTGCAAGATGTTAATTTTCGAGCCGGAGTTTGAAGAGGTTATCGCTTCGATTCGACCCAGCTTAAATCTCTCCAACGGAAGTTATATCACCGTTGGGGAACCTCACCCGGACTGGTCAAACGATTACGAAAGTTCAATTTCAAAACAACCGAATTTGGAGCCTTATAACAATGGTCCTGTTGGAGAGGAAGATCCCCATATTATCATGTACACCTCCGGAACAACGGGGATTCCAAAGGGAGCGGTCCTCTCCCACAGAAAGACTTTCTTCAATGTTCTGAATGCAGATATCATTTACAACCTTTCTTCCAGGGATATCATGATCATCTCACGGCCAATGTTCCATTCCGGCGGACTCCTCGTGGAGGCTTCCCCTTTTCTTTACAAAGGGGGAACCATTATCATCCGGAAAAGATTTCGCCCGCCGGAGATTCTTGAAACCATCCAGAAATACGGAGTGACGATTCTGGAATTGCCAGCCACTGTCTATCAATTCATCCTTCAGGAATGCGACCTTTCTAAATATGATCTTCGTTCCATTCGCTGTTACTTCACTGGTGGCGAAAGAATTCCAATCAGTTTATTGAAAGACTACCTCAACAGGGGAATCGCTCTCTCCCAGATTTTCGGTCAGACCGAAGCTTCTACCATTACCTTTCTTTCTGCAGAAATCGCAGATAAAAAAATAGGATCAGTGGGACTACCAGTATTCCACGGAGAGGTCAGGATCGTTGATAAGTCAGGTAAAAGCGTGAAACCGGGAGAAGTGGGAGAAATTATCATTAAGGGCCCTACCCTGATGAGCGGTTACTGGAACCGGCCAGACCTCACTGCTGAAACGATCCGTGATGGCTGGCTCTATACCGGTGATTTAGCGAAAAAAGATGATGAGGGATATTTCTATATTGTGGACAGGGGAAAAGACATGTATATCAGCGGTGGAGAAAACGTCTATCCGGCTGAGATTGAGAAGGTCTTTTTCAACCATCCAAAGGTGTTCGACGTGGGAGTGGTCGGCGTCCCGGATGAGAAATGGGGCGAGGTGGGAAAAGCTTATCTTGTTCTCAAACCAGGAGAGACCATGACCGAAGAGGAAGCGCTTCGGTTTCTCCGAGGCAAGGTGGGAAAATATAAGATCCCCAAATATGTCGAATTTTTACCAGAGCTTCCTAAGACAGCAAGCGGAAAGATTCAGAAGTTTCAGTTAAAGGAATGGCACGATAAGGCAAAGCCTTAAATTTCGGATTGCTGAATGCGGAATGCGGATTTAAAATCCGAAATCCGAATTCCGAAATCCGAAATTGTTGGAGGGAGGTTTTCATGGCTGAAAAAGGTTACCGGCTGGGGTGTGACATCGGTGGCACCTTCACCGACTTTGTCCTTCTGAGCGATCAGACCGGGGAGATCAAAACGTATAAGTGCCTCACCACCC
>VGSD01000707.1 GCA_016875155.1 Deltaproteobacteria bacterium
GTTCAGTGGATCATCGGTGTCAGCGCGGTGGGCTCGATGAAGGAGAACATTCATCCCGGCGATATGATCATCCCCAATCAATTCATCGATCGAACCGTGGGCCGCATCAACACCTTCTTCAGCGATGGGGTCGTCTGCCACATCAGCTTTGCCGATCCGGTCTGCCCCACTCTCAGTCATATTCTTGCGAAATCTGGAGAAGAAGTGGGGGCGACAGTCCATCCGGACGGAACTTATATCTGTATCGAAGGGCCCCAATTTTCAACACGGGCCGAATCAAAACTTTACCGTTCCTGGGGCGTTGACATCATCGGAATGACCAATCTGCCGGAGGCAAGGCTTGCCCGTGAGGCCGAAATCTGCTACGCCACCATCGCCTTTGCGACCGACTACGATTGCTGGCACCAGGAGGCAGAAGATGTTTCCATTGGAGAAGTCCTTAGAATTCTTGCTCAGAGCGCCCGAACTGCTAAAAGCGCCATCCGGACAGCCGTGAAGCACCTGCCCGAAAAGAGGGACTGCATCTGCGCAACAGCCCTGAAGCAAGCCCTGATCACGAGCAAGAAGTTGATCCCTGAAAAAACGAAGAAGGATCTGGAGCCGATTATAGGAAAGTATTTATGAGAAGCAATGTCAAATGACAAAGTTCAAATTCCAAATCAATGACAAAGTTAAGAATGTTAAAAGTTTTGGCATTAAGAGGTTTGGCATTCCTTTGGCATTTGAATTTCATTTTAAACGATGAAATTTTTCGCTGATCGCACGCTGGGGAAACTGGCCAAGGGGTTGAGGATGCTTGGTTACGATACCCTTTATTACCGGGGGGAAGATATTCATCAACTCATTCATCTGGCCCGTGACGAAGACCGGGTCATCCTGACCAGGGATACCAAGCTGACACTTAGAAGACCGAAAGATCGCATCGTCACCATCACGGAGGATCTCCCTTCTCGCCAGTTGAAAGAGATCATTCAAAAAGCAACCCTCTCTCTCAACGAAGAAATACTTTACACCCGATGCCTCCTCTGTAACGACCCGATTGATCCGATCCCACGGAAAGAGGCAGAGGGAAAAGTCCCGGATTTCATCTTCATGCAACAGAAGGACTTTTACCGGTGCCCGAAATGTGTAAGAATCTACTGGCAGGGATCGCATCTGGACAACATGCAGAAAAAGGTTAAAGAACTGATTGGAAATTTCAAAAAATCTGAAATTAAATACTTTATTTAATAAATTTATAAAAAATCGAAAAAGATCTTGATTGTCATTCCGGTGAAAGCCGGAATCCAGTTATTTCGAATTATTATTAAAACACTGGACACCGGTTTCCACCGGTGAGACGACATTTTACGAAACCCTCGATATTTTTTAAAAGGATGCGTATCATCAGCGGGACATCGAGAGGCAGGAGATTGACGACCCCCAAGGGTCATGCACTCCGTCCTACCTCTGACCGGGTTAAAGAATCGATCTTCAACATCCTTGGAGCGGAGGTAGAGGAAAAGGTTGTTCTCGACCTCTTTGCGGGCACAGGGAA
>VGSD01000708.1 GCA_016875155.1 Deltaproteobacteria bacterium
TTTCGGATTTTGATATTCGGATTTCGGATTTCCTCAACTCTTCCGTTAAGGCGGGATTTGTTTCTGACTATGCTGAGTTAAGGAGTAATATTGATGATCCAAAAACTGAAAGAAATCGTCGGATCGGACAATTTTACCGATCAATTGGAAGAATTGGTGCCTTACAGCTACGACGCCTCCATGAATGTCCATCGGCCTGATGCCGCTGTCTGGCCAGAATCAACAGAACAGGTATTATCCATTGTTAAATTTGCCAATGGGCACAAGATACCGGTGATTCCTCGGGGAGCCGGGACCAGTCTCAGCGGAGGTGTGGTTCCAATCAAGGGAGGCATCATCATCGACCTCTCGAAAATGAATAAAATCCTCGAAGTGAGCATTGAAAACCGTTACGCCCGTGTGGAGGCAGGTGTCGTCTGCGATACTCTCAACCGGGAACTTGCAAAACATGGCTTTGTATTTCCTCCGGACCCGGCAAGCAGTTCGGTTTCAACGATCGGAGGAAATGTGGCCACGAATGCGGGCGGGATCAAAGGCGCCAAATACGGAACCACCCGTGATTATGTTTTGGGTCTTCAGGTCGTCCTGCCCACCGGCGAGTTAATGCGGACAGGCTCCTACACGATGAAATCCGTCTCAGGCTATGATTTGGCCAAACTCTTTATCGGAGCCGAAGGAACCCTCGGCGTGATCACGGAAGTGACGTTAAAGATCAACCCCATCCCCCGCCACGCCATGACGGCGGTGGCTACCTATGCCAAGCTGGAGGATGCAGGAAATGCAATCTTTCAGACCATGACCAGCGGGGTACTTCCCAGCGTGATGGAAATCATGGACAAGGTGACGATCCAGTCCATCAAAGAGAATACGGATATTGCCCTTCCGGATGCAGAGGCCATGATCCTGACAGAAACCGATGGCTTCACCTGGGAGGAAGTAGAGGCCCAGATGGAGGTGGTTCTGTCCATCCTGAAAAAGAATCACCCCATCGAGATCAAGACCGCTAAAGATGAAAAAGAACGACTCACTCTCTGGAAGGCCCGCAAATCCGCCTATGCGACACTGGCCCGGGTGAGCCCCAGCTTTACGCTGGACGATGTGACCGTGCCCATCTCCCATATACCGGAGTTACTGGTAGGTATTCAGGAGATTTCTAAAAAATATGATATTGTCGTTGCCACATTCGGCCATGCCGGCGATGGAAATCTTCATCCCCAGATTCTTTTTGACGAATATGATGCCGACCAGGTTGCAAGAACCAAAAAAGTGGAAGAAGAGATCTTCCGCCTTGCCATCAGGCTCAATGGCACACTGAGCGGAGAACACGGCATCGGTCTTTCCAAGGCAGCCTATATGGATTTGGAGCACGACCCCGTGGAGATGGCCCTGATGCGGCAGATCAAGAAAACCCTGGATCCAAATAACATTATGAATCCAGGAAAAAGAGCACTCGATAGATGAAAATCCGAAATTCGAAGCACGAAACTCGAAACAATATCGAATGACCAAAATAACAAATGTCCCAAAC
>VGSD01000709.1 GCA_016875155.1 Deltaproteobacteria bacterium
TCGAAGCTCTCTCGTGTAGATCGCTCTTGGAATCCTTTCCATGTCGACACCTCCGTCTTCAGTATTTTAACTCAACTTTGGTGTCCACTAAAGTCATCTTAACCCATCGCGATGCACATCTTCGGCTTGGACGGGAAGCGAACCGCCGGGGAGAGTTGATCCTCGGCGGGGCATTAAGCGATCCGGTTGACAAGGCGCTTCTTGTGTTTCGTGTGCCGGACCGATCTGTCGTTGAAGAGTTCGTCCAAAACGATCCCTATGTCAAGAACGGACTGGTCATCCGTTGGGAAATCAGGCCCTGGGTTGTGGTGATCGGCAATGAACCCGTTCAAACTCCTGGGAATTAGAATTAAGGAAGGTAGGTTCTAAACCAACTTGCCTTTGGCAAAGTCCCGACTCAATTGAAACTTGGCCAAGCCAAAACTTTAACTATTCGCTCTCTACTTGGATAATGGCTCCTTCGCCTTGGGCCAATCCTCCACAGATGGAGGCAACTCCCATGCCTCCCCCTCTTCTTCTCAATTCATAGATCATGGTTAGAAGGATTCTTGCGCCGCTTGCGCCAACTGGATGGCCAATAGCAATGGCTCCGCCATTCACATTCGTCTTCTCTAAAATTGATTTCATCTTTTCAGGATCGCCGTTGGCCAAAATCTTTGCGTTAACCAGGGGCATCGCAGCAAAGGCTTCATTGACTTCGATCAAATCTACCTGGTCGATGCCAAGTCCGGCTTTTTTCAGAACCTTCTGGATGGTAAAACCCGGAATGGCCGCAATCAACCTGGGAGTGGTGGCAGTTGCTATCATCGAAACGATCTTTGCCAGGGGCTTGAGCCCTTTCTCTTTTGCCTTCTTTTCGCTCATGATTAAAATGGCTGATGCACCCGTATCAAGGCCTGGTGCATTTCCTGCAGTCACTGTCGGGCTTCCATAGACAAGAGGAAGTTTTCCGAGTTTCTCAAGGGTTGTGTCCGGTTTTGGAAATTCATCCTGCTCAAAAATGATTGGAGGTCTTTTCCCCTGAGGAATCTCTAGCCGCATCAACTCTTCACCAATCTTAAACTTCCCCTCTTTAAAAGCCTTTGCATACTTTATCTGACTTCCATAGGCCCAGCGGTCCTGGTCTTCCCGGGTCACGCCATACTCCAGGGCCACCTCTCCGGTATCAACAGATACTGGATTGAACCCCTTATAACCCAGTCCAAACAGGCCATCCCACAGCTCAATGTTCCCCAGCCGGCTTCCCCAGCGCACATGAGGTGGGACAATCAGAGGAGCACGGCTCATATTCTCCGAACCAACACCCAGGGCAAGGTCTATTTCACCGGAGCGAATCGCTCTGTAGCCCAGCCGAACAGCCGCCATCGACGAACAGCATGCCCGGTCCAGCGTGATGGAGACAGCGTCTCCCGGCATCCCTGCCTTAATCGTCGCTTGCCTTGCAGGAACGTCCGTCTCCAACCCAACCTCTCCAGGAACAGCCACTCCATAGTAGGTCTCTTCAACCTCTTCTCCTTTAACATTG
>VGSD01000710.1 GCA_016875155.1 Deltaproteobacteria bacterium
TGATTTCCGAAGCCCTTTTCACCCCTTTTCCTAAGATTTCTCCGAAGCCCTTCTGATGGGCGATCATCTTGATCATCTCGATGAGCGCCGAAGGACTTCCCCAACGCAGTTCGACTCCGCCGGTATCCTCCTGATCGATCAATCCCTTCTCATAAGCCTCCATTCCAAAACCAATCACTCCTCCAGTGGAAATGGTGTCCAGTCCGAAGCGGTTGCAGAGTTCATTGGCATAACAGAGGGCTTCAAGATCATCGATCATACAATTGCTTCCGAGGAGAGCAAGGGTCTCATATTCCGGTCCTGCGCCATCTACCCCTGCATAGGGTCCTTGTTCAACCTTGACTTTTCTCCCACATCCCAAGATGCAGGCGTCACAAAAGTATCGGCCGGTGAGCAGAGTTTCGGAGAGGGTGAAGCCATTGATTTTGATTGCAGATTCTTCCCAGCGCCCAATAAACTTCCAGTTTTGGATGGGAAGCGTTCCCATGGTTTCAAAAACAGAGAGAGAACCCGCTGTTCCGTATTTCCTAAAATTCTCCGCATTCTTGACGATCATTGCGGTATATTCCTTCGGAAGACCTCCGACTTCTTCGGGGTTAAAGACCTCCACCTTTTTCGTCCCGTAGGCAACAAGGGCCTTTAATTTTTTTGATCCCATCACTGCGCCCAGTCCACAACGGCCCGCTGCCCGACCTTCCTTGCCATCGGTCATAATAGCGGAAATCAAGACCTGGTTTTCTCCGGCCTGACCGATGGCGCTGACCGCTGCTTTTTGATGGGTCTCCTTTAACAAGATTGGGTCCACTTCATAAGTATCTTTCCCCCAGAGATGAGAGGCATCACGGATCTCCACCTTATCTTCATTGATCCAGAGATAGACTGGTTTTTCAGATTTTCCTGTGACAATGATCCCATCGAATCCAGCCTTTTTGAGTTGTGCGCCCCAGGTTCCTCCCACATCCGATTCACCGAAGATGGTAGTGAGGGGAGATCGTGAAACCACTGCATGCCTTCCGGAGAGGGGAACTGGGGTTCCAGTGAAAGGCCCGGCCAAGAAGATGAGAGGATTCTCAGGTCCCAAAGGATTGGTTTTTTCATCGGTCATCTCATATAGATATTTTGCTCCAAGACCACTTCCGCCGATGAATGGCTCAAGCCAATCTTCCCTCAAGGGCTCGGTTTTAACTTTGGAGTGGGTAAGGTCGACGTTTATCATTTTTCCTGCATAGCCTTTCAGTTTCATCTGAGACTCCTTTTCAAATAGAATATTTTCAATATGCCACAACTTCATCTTATGATCAACCCTATTTAATCAATGTAATTATTTTATAATCCCATCCTACCGGCAGGCAGGGGTGTAATCAGAGATTTCTGGACATTTTCAGAAATCTCAAAAAACTTTCTCAAAAAACTTTCTTGACAGATGGGAAGGTTCGCTTTAGAATAAAATTAAGTAAAGGAGGTGAGGTCCATGAGATGGATGTTCCCCCATGCAACACATTGTTCGACTTGCGGTTCGATACG
>VGSD01000711.1 GCA_016875155.1 Deltaproteobacteria bacterium
TGCTGGTTGGTAAGCATCGTCGCGAATAAAATATTTCAACTTCCTTCCATGGATTCCTCCTTCTTCGTTTACAATCTTAAATAATAGCCCTGTTCCCCGGGCAATAGCACCCCAAGCAGCAGCTGGCCCGGTTTGTGGCCCAGGCTGACCAACGAGAATCTCCGTATCCGTCACACCGCGGACGGGTTCGGATGCGGCCATGATGGTCATTGGAAGGATGGCAAAGAACAACGACCAGAAAAGTACTATGGTTCGACGTACCATATAAAATCCTCCATTCCTTAAGGTAAAGAAATACTAAAGGAAAGTCACCAGAAATCACACCAAAAGAATCATATCAGAAAAGATAGTAAATGCAACAAAAAATGTGATAGGGGAGTCTAAACGGATTTTTGGGGGAATGAGCCAGAAACAAAAAACCTGCAGTGTACTAAAGGTAATCTTAGACACTTCAAGCATTTGAAACTTTATTCATTTTTTAGCGCCAGCGTTTCTTTCTTTTCCACCTCTGGTAGCCTTTGGCCGATTCTTCGGAGCGAATCCCCAGGTAGAACTCTTTGACATCTTCATCCTCTAAAAGCACATTAGGATCATTGGCAACGACAATTCTTCCGTTCTCCAGCACAAAGGCATAATCTGAGATCTTGAGGGCCATCTTTGCGTTCTGTTCAACGAGGAGGATCGTTGTCCCCTCTCCGTTGATCGTCTTAACAATCCCGAAAATCTCTTTGACAAGAATAGGGGAGAGTCCCAGCGAAGGTTCATCGAGCATCAGAAGTTTGGGCCGGGTCATCAATGCCCTGCCAATGGCAAGCATCTGCTGTTCCCCTCCGCTGAGGGTTCCGGCCCACTGATCCTTCCTCTGGTTAAGAATGGGGAAATGGGTGATCACACGCTCGTGATCTTCCTTGACCCCTTTTTTGTCTTTTCGGGTGTAGGCCCCCATCTTTAAATTTTCTTCCACACTCAACTCCGGAAAGACCTCTCTTCCCTCCGGCACATAGGAAATTCCGAGGTGGACGATCTCTTCTGCATCCTTTCCGTCGATCCTCTTTCCCATGAATTCGATCGTCCCTTTGTCGGGCTGATCCTCGAGGAGTCCCATGATGGTTTTGAGGATGGTCGTCTTTCCGGCGCCATTGGCTCCGAGGATAGAAACGATCTGTTTCTCCTGAACTTCAAGAGAAACCCCCCTGATTGCCATAATAAATCCGTAGAGTGTTTCTATGTTCTTTACTTTAAGCAATGGTTCTTCCCTCTTATATTCCCTCTCCCTTGATGGGAGAGGGTAGCCTGCCTGCCAGTAGGCAGGGGGTGAGGGTGCCAAAAGGTCTTTTCCCCTCACCTGAATCCTCTCCCCCAAGGGGAGAGGAGAATCTATTTCTCTTCTTCTCCCAGATAGGCTTTCAGAACTTCGGGATGTTTCTGAATTTCTTCGGGCCCCCCTTCTGCAATCTTCTCTCCGAAATTGAGAGCCAGGATGCGGTCCGAAACATCCATGATCAGGT
>VGSD01000712.1 GCA_016875155.1 Deltaproteobacteria bacterium
TTTTTTGGGGTACTTCTCAATCCCATCTTTGCCGCAGGGGCAATGGCTTTTTCATCGGTGACCGTAGTCAGCAACGCCTTGAGACTGAGGAGGTTTAAACCGCCAATGAGCTAACTTCGGATGATAAGAATGAATCAAGGAGGGTCTAAAATGTTTTTGAAAAAAATATCCTTTATTCTCCTTAGCCTTCTCATCGGTTTTTGGAGCACCCTTGCCTTCTCCATCACAGAAGATGAAAAGAACAATATCTCTGTCTATGAAAAAGCGGCGGATGGGGTCGTCAATGTGACCAGCATTGCCGTCCAGATGGATTTCTTCTTCAACGCCTTTCCAACCCGTGGCGCCGGTTCAGGCGCCATCATCGATACAAGAGGCAATATCCTCACCAACCATCATGTTGTGGCCAATGCTCAAAAATTGGAGGTAACCCTGGCGGATGGGTCGAAATGGCCTGCCACGTTGATCGGATCCGACCCGGATAATGATCTGGCGGTCATCAAGATCGATGCTCCGAAAGAGAAGCTAAAAAATATTCCCATGGGAGATTCGAAGAATTTAAGAATCGGTCAAAAAGTCCTCGCCATTGGAAACCCATTTGGTTTTGAAAGGACATTAACTACAGGAGTGATTAGCTCTCTGGGCCGGACGATTCGTTCCGAAGTGGGAACATTAATCGAAGATGTCATCCAGACCGATGCTGCGATCAATCCTGGCAACTCCGGAGGTCCTCTCCTCAACTCCGATGGAGAGATCGTTGGAATTAACAGCGCCATCATCAGCCCAACGGGCGGAAGCGTTGGCATTGGATTTGCCATTCCAGTCAATACGGCAAAAAAAGTGATTCCGGAACTGATTGCCAAAGGGTATGTCACCTACCCCTGGATAGGAGCGACCATCCAGCCACTTCTCCCTGAAATTGCGAAGTTTATAAAGGTGAGTGTTGAGCGGGGAGCCATGATCGCAGAGGTGGCCAAGGGAGGTCCGGCTGAAAAGGCAGGTTTAAAAGGAGGCAGTCAAAGAGTTCAGGTCGGGAATATGATTGTGGTCGTGGGCGGAGATATTGTTGTGAAGGCAGATCAACATGACGTGAAGTCACACGATGATTTGATCCGCTATATTCGTGAAAAGAAACCAAACAATGTCATCACCCTCAAAGTGCTTCGAAAAGGTAAGTTGGAAGACGTAAAAGTAACCCTCGGCGAGAGACCGAGGAGGAGGTAACTTCTTTCGTAATTTCAGATCTCAGATTTGAGATTTCAGATTTTACAATCTACAATCTGCAACATAAAATCTGCAATTTATTCCCATGAATGATCCATTTCACATTCAATGGCACATCACCAACCTCTGCAATCTTCGATGCGAGCACTGCTATCAAGACGATTTCTCGAGGGAGAAGGACCTCGATTGGACAGGGTTGAAAAGGGTCTCCGATAACCTCCTCACCACAATAAAAGAATGGGATCAAACAGCCTGTATCCATCTCACCGGTGGAGAACCCCTTC